>SKND01000295.1 GCA_007120695.1 Bacteroidales bacterium
GCTTTTGGCCAGCGAAGGATTGATTATTACCATACTGATGGATCACCCCTTCCGGGGAGCCCGGAAGATGAAGGCAGTTTTGATCCGCGGCAGGACAGCAGGTCGCAGGAGCTGGAATCGTCATTCCTGGAATTTCCCTTCATATTAAAATATAAATCGGATCGCGTAAATAATTACCGGCCATACCTTGTCGGAGGGGTAAATTTCAGGTATGACCTGGCCAAGAACTACAGTGAGACGGATGAAATATTCCTCAGCCTGAACTCCTTTGATATTTATCTGGAGACAGGGTTCGGTATAGATTTTTATCTTCCCTACTTTAGATTCTCCACCGAGCTCAAATATGCCACAGGGTTCCTCAATGTATTCAATCCGCGCGGCGAAAGTATTTATGAAAATTCAATTGAAAGGCTGAAATCCAACCTCCTGGTACTCTCATTCCATTTTGAATAAAGCAAATCCCTGTCACAACCCTTCACCTCCTGTCACAACCCTTCACCTCCTGTCACAACCCTGTTAGAATATCTGCATTACATCTCTTCTTCACAATCCCATACAAAATCTGTATAAGCTATTCCTGAATCAGGGTCAGTCTCTACTCATTAACATGAGTTACCAGCCCCCCGGCTTTTAACGATTGAAATGTTATTCTTGCATCAGGGGTCAGCCTCTTCTCATGAACTCTGAAAGGATGATGCTGCCGGCAACGGCTATATTCAGGGATTCGGCCCGGCTGCCGGTCTTGTGGGAAGGAATGGTAATTCTTTGCGTAACGAGTCTCTCCACTTCGGGCGATATACCTGTCGATTCATTGCCTAAAACCAGCAGGCCGTATCCCGGCAGCTGAGCCGAATAGATGCCGGCACCGTCAAGAAATGCTCCTATTACAGGTAAACCTTCCGGGTTGACTGATTTCAGGAAAGCAGTCAGGTCAAGGTAATGGTACCTGATGCGAAATATGGAACCCATGGTGGACTGCACCACTTTGGGGTTTGTGATTTCTGCCGAATCCTCCGAAAGGATTATGGTACTCACCCCAAACCAGTCCGCCGACCTTACCAGGGTCCCCAGGTTGCCCGGATCCCTGACCTTGTCCAGTACCAGTGTGAGTGAGTTACTGAGCTCTTCCTTATCAAGGCGGAATGACGGTATACGGGCAATTGCAAGAACCTGGCTGGCTTTTTTAAGGCTGCTTACCCGTTCAAGTTCGCGATCTTTTACCTTATGCAGGGAAAAACACTTGTTTACATTGTCTTCCCCTCCTGCCGGTTTTATACTTTCATTTACTATTCCTGTGCTGCTATTTGGTTTTTCCGGCCGGGCGCTTAGTGACTTCTTATTTACTGTTGTGGTATAACGTTTGTCGCGTGTAGTTTCAGCTCCGGGTTTTACCGATACCTCTCCGGCAGTAAGCCCTCGCTCCCTGATCCATTTTTCAGTGCCGTAAAGGGAATGAATTGAGAACCTGCTTTCGATCAATTCGTCAACCATTTTTTCACCTTCAACAACAAAAAGTTGATGCTGATGACGAAATTTTTTTTGCTTTAATGAGTTAATAAATTTCAATATTGTTGTTCCGGGCATGATAATTGGTTTTACCGGTATGCGAACCGGCTGAATTCATGTATATTTGCCGGCAATGTAAACAAGTCATTCTGTATTACAAAAAATTGCAGTTAAAAATATTAAATATACCTTCAATAAGGGCTGTTTTAACTCCAATTAAATTAACTGGAGAGAAGCTGTTATTTGGCAGGGGATACATTCCGTTGTTGTTAGCATTAGTATTAATAATACCAGGAATGTTTTCCTGTCGCCCGGCAAGGCATATTTCTGATGACAATCATATTCTGGACAATTACACTATTGATTCTCCGGCAAAAGATATTGATAAGGATGAGCTAAGAACCTATGTCAGGCAAAAACCGAATAAAAGAATTCTCGGTTTCAGATTTCACCTCTGGCTCTATAATATGGCTAATCCGGAAAAGGACGGATGGCCCCACAACTGGCTCCGCCGCATTGGTGAGGAACCGGTCGTTTACGACCCCTTTGTGACTGAACGCTCGTCAACACAGATAAAACAGTATCTCATCAATAAGGGGTATTACAATGCTGAGGTGGATGATACCGTCAGGGTACGCCGTAAAAGGGCCCGGGTTACTTATCTTGTCGAAGCAGGTGATCCTTACAGGGTTGCATCAGTTGGATATAATTTTGATGATGAAAATCTGAGACAGGTTGTTTTTATTGATACCATAAATTCCCTCATCAGGCCGGGTATAGTTTTTGATGTTGATCTGCTTCAGAATGAACGAACGCGTATAGAAGAGTATCTCAGGAATGAGGGATATTTTAATTTTTCGCGTGAACATGTTTATTTTGACGCAGATACAACCCTTGGCGAAAGGAGTGTTGATCTTGTAATTGGTATAAGCCGTTTCAGGGAGAGACAGGAAGACGGGAATATCACGCTGAGGGCCCACAGAAAGTATAACATAGGAAATGTTTTTGTTGTTCCCCTTTACAATCCCCGTGAAGCCATGGACCGGCAGGAGGATTATTATGCCGGTTTTGACACACTTGTTTTCAGGGATATGTTGTTTCTTCACAGGGATGAGGTCCCTGTCAAACCGCGAGTTATTGCCCAGTCGACCTATATTATACCCGGCGAGCTTTACAGGAAGGAGAATGTAGACCTTACGTACAGCCATCTTTTTGCCCTGCGTCAGCACAGGCTTGTAAACATCAGATTTTCAGAGCCGGCAAACAATACGCCCGATTCTCTCGGAAATTATGTGCTGGACGCATGGATACAGCTTACTCCCTTCAATATGCAGTCGTATACCGTTGAGCTGGAGGGAACAAACTCAAGCGGCGATTTCGGAGTAGGCGGCAGTGTGTTGTATCAGCACCGCAATCTTCTTGGTGGTGCAGAAGTATTTGATTTCAGATTGAAAGGATCGGTTGAGACCCTGAATGAATATTACAGCCGGTCGTTCAGAAATACTTATGAATACGGGGCTGAGGCTACACTCCAGTTCCCCCGGTTTATGCTTCCAATCCGATCGGTCAGTTTTGTACGCCAGTACAATCCGCGAACGAACCTCTCTATTGCATACAACTACCAGCTCCGACCTGATTATACGCGCACTGTAGCCAATACAGGATTCGGTTACAGCTGGCGGGGCAATGAGTATACTACCCATATGGTAAGTCCGGTTGAACTGAACCTTGTCAGGTTGCCTTACTTTACCGAAGCGTTTGACACCCTGATCAGGCATTTTAATCTTGAGGCTAGTTTCAGGGATCATATGGTTATGGAAACCAATTACAGTTTTATTTTCAATAATCAGGACTTCAGAAGAACTGCCGATTTTGTCTATTTCAGGTTTAATGCCGAAACAGCAGGCAATGCACTGGCAGCTATCAGCCACAGGGCAGATCGTCCCAAAGTTGACGGTCATTATCAGTTATTCGGAACCGATTTCGCTCAATATTTCAAAACGGATTTTGATATCAGGTATTATCAAATGCTGTATGGGGATAATTCTCTGGTATACAGGTTTTTTGCCGGAGCGGGACTACCTTATGGCAACTCAACGGCACTGCCTTTCGAGAAGAAATACTTTTCCGGCGGCGCAAACTCCATCCGTGCCTGGCAGGTCAGATCACTCGGTCCGGGTTCTTTTCATGATGCGGCCGACAGGTCATTTCCCAACAGAACTGCTGATATAAAGCTGGAGGCAAACATTGAATACAGGTTCGAACTCTTTTGGTTACTGGAAGGAGCATTGTTTGTCGATGCCGGCAATATATGGGCAATTGATTATAATGACCGGAGGGAAGGGGCGCTGTTCCGATTTGACAGTTTTTACAAGGATATTGCTGTAGGAACCGGACTTGGCCTGCGATTTGATTTCTCCTTTTTCGTTTTCAGGCTTGATATGGGACTCAAACTAAGAGATCCTTCCCTGCCGGAAGATAAAAGATGGATTCCGATGCACAGATCCTTCAGCTATTCTGAAGATATTGCCTTTAATATCGGTATCGGCTATCCGTTTTAGTGGTTATTATTTTGTATTAACCGTCAAAAATTATAATCTTGCTTCACTTTTTAAATTAATGGATCCATAATCAGCCTCTGGCAGATAAAATTGGATGCACTGAAAAGCATATTTACCAAATCAAGAATCACCCATATTACTGTGTAACACAAAAAGACATTTATAAATCATGAGTGATGCCTGGATTGAAAAGTCAAATAGCCGAATCCTGAATTATTAACACGCTGTCAAACAATATTCTAACTATATTTTACACGAATTAATCCTGAGATTATCAACCTTAAAATAACTTATAAACAGATAATTAAATGAGTAACTCAGATTTTACCCCCCGCGATAATTTTGGCAGTAAGTTCGGAATAGTAGCCGCTGCGGCCGGATCGGCCGTAGGTCTCGGAAATATCTGGAAATTCCCATATGTTGCCGGGCAGAACGGAGGAGGGGCCTTCCTGGTAGTATATCTTCTTTTCATTATTGCCATTGGTCTGCCGGTTATGCTGTCGGAATTCTCAATCGGCCGGCGGGCGCAACGAAATGCAATAGGCTCCTTTAAAAAGCTGGCACCCGGAAAACCCTGGTATCTTGTTGGAGTGATGGGTGTTGCCGCAGCATTTCTTATACTCTCATTTTACAGTGCGGTTGCAGGATGGACACTTGAGTATGTGGCCAAATCAGTTACCAATGCTTTCGCAGAAAAAAACGAAACCGAACTTAACAATATGTTCGGAAGCTTTATTTCAGGTACCTGGCGCCCCCTTTTCTGGCAGTTCATATTCATGATTCTTACAGCATGGATAGTGGTTGCGGGAGTAAAGAAAGGGATTGAGAAGTACACCAAAATACTTATGCCCTTGCTGGTAGTAATGATAATTATACTGTGCATACGTTCGGTTACGTTGCCTGGATCAGGTGAAGGGCTTGCTTTTCTTTTCAGGCCTGACTTTTCGGCGCTTTCGGCCGATGCCGTGCTGAGTGCACTGGGACAGGCTTTCTTTTCGCTGAGCCTGGGTATGGGAACTCTTATTACCTATGGCTCGTATATCGGTAAAAATGATAATCTTACCGGCACCGTTTTACATGTTTCTGCTGCCGACACCATTATTGCCATTCTGGCCGGGGTAGCCATCTTTCCTGCAGTATTTGCATTCGGCATCGATCCCGGTGAAGGTCCGGGACTTGTTTTTATAACCCTTCCCAATATCTTCCAGCAGATGCCCGGCGGTTACTTCTTTGCCCTTCTCTTTTTCATACTTCTTGCCGTTGCCGCACTTACATCTTCAATTTCCGTTCTCGAGGTGGTGGTAGCCTATTTTGTGGAAGAGCTAAACCTTACAAGAAGGAGGGCCACTATTCTTGCAGCCTCGATGATTACCGTACTCGGAGTATTCTGCACCCTCTCATTCGGCATTATGTCGGATGTAAGCATTTTCGGGCTGGTATTTTTTGACCTTATGGATTTCACTGCCTCCAATTTGCTGTTACCGCTGGGCGGATTCTTTATAGTGATGTTTGTCGGCTGGTTTCTTGGCGCCGGACCTTCACGAAAAGAGATCTCAAATGAGGGTATACTGAAACTGGGATATTTCCCGGTATTTATTTTCCTCGTCAGGTTTGTGGCACCTTTTGCAATTGCACTTGTATTTATTTACGGACTCGGATTAATCAGATTCTGAGACCTGGATCATTCGCAAACAGACAGACTTAAACCCGTTAATGAGTCATGACCACAACCCTTACTACAGCCGAAAAGATTAATGCATGGTTTGAACCGCTCGTTGAGTTGCTGTCGGCTGTACTTTTCTGGGATCCCCTGGTGGCCCTGGGGTATGACATTGGCGCCAGGGTGCCCCTGGTAGTTCTGTGGCTTATCGCCGGTGGGGCATGGTTTACTGTAAGGATGGGATTTGTCAACATAAGAGGTTTCAGGCATGCAGTGGGACTGGTGAGTGGAAGATATGACAAACCGGGCGACAGGGGTGAGGTTTCAAGTTTTCAGGCACTTGCCACCGCATTGTCGGCTACTGTCGGGCTTGGCAACATCGCCGGTGTTGCAATTGCCATGTCAATTGGTGGTCCGGGTGCAACCCTCTGGATGATACTGGCCGGATTTTTCGGTATGTCTCTTAAATTTACCGAATGTACCCTGGGATTGAAATACCGGGTTATTGATGAATCGGGTGAGGTAAGCGGCGGACCGATGTATTACCTGAGGGATGCTCTTGCAAAGAAAAATCTTAAGAATACCGGTAAGATACTTTCGTTTGTGTTTGCCGTTATGATGGTTGTTGCATCATGGGGCGGCGGCAACATGTTCCAGTCCAACCAGGCATTTTCCCAACTCGTATATGTCTTCCCCGGCTTTGAACAGATGGGATTTGTGTTTGGACTGGTAATGGCTTTTCTGGTGGGTATTGTAATTATCGGGGGAATAAAAAGCATTGCAAGGGTCACATCAAAAATAGTTCCCTTTATGGCAATTCTTTATGTCGGTACGGCTATGGTGATCATATTCATGAATATTCATAATATAGGAGAGGTGTTCTCGCTGATTATAAACGGTGCATTTTCTGCCCCTGCATTGAAGGGTGGTATAATTGGTGTGCTTATTATCGGATTTCAGAGGGGGGCTTTTTCCAATGAAGCCGGACTTGGATCGGCCTCAATAGCGCATTCGGCTGCCAGGACAGAAGAGCCGGTTAGCGAGGGACTGGTGGCCCTGCTTGAGCCCTTTATTGATACGATCATAATTTGTACAATGACAGCAATGGTTATCATATTTACCGGATTGTATAAAAATCCGGAAGGTTTAGAGGGAGCTCCTCTTACCTCTGCTGCGTTTGCGACCGTTTTTAGCTGGTTTCCCTACCTTCTGGCCCTTGCCATTCTGTTGTTTGCCTTTTCAACCATGATCTCCTGGTCATACTACGGTCTGAAAGGGTTCGACTTTCTTTTCGGAAAACTTTCATTACGGATGTTCGGCAGCAAGAGGGTAGCGGCACTCTTCTTCCAGCTTCTTTTTCTTTTCTTCATTGTTGTAGGTTCCTCATCAAACCTCGGTTCGGTGATTGATTTCTCCGATATGATGATACTCAGTCTCGCATTTCCAAATGTTGCCGGACTTATAATACTTGCACCAGAAGTTAAACAGGATCTTAAATCCTATTTCAGCCGCCGGAAAAGCGGTGAGATAAGGCCTTATAAATAGTGTCTGCCCATATAGAGGGCATAAACCCTGTGCTTTTACCGGCGTCGTTCTCTTCCCCGAAAGGGTTGCGATTTTTTTTTCTTAAAGGTTGGATATATCGGTGAATTTTATTAACTTAATTAATCCTTAACCATTTGCAATAATTATGCGCCGGTTTTTAAAGGATTATTTCTGGTTTTCACGTAGCGAAAGGAACGGAACCCTGATCCTTGCAATGCTGATGATGGCGGTTTTGATTTTTCCTGAAATATATCTGGTCTTCAGGGGACCAAAGGTTTATCCGGCTGATCCTGAGTTTTTACAGGCGATTAGCGATTTCTACAGAATGGATAACCCGGTGCAATCCTCAGGGATGGTTAATGAGGGATTTTATGTTGATGCCGAGGGTGATACCCGTAAAGATGGTGATCAGAAACAACAGGCTGCACTGGATGTAAACAGTGCCGATACGACAGGGCTTATGAGCCTGCGGGGTATCGGACCGGTGCTTTCCCGCAGGATAATCCGCTACAGGGATATACTTGGAGGCTATTATGATGTATCACAACTTGCTGAGGTGTACGGTATAGATAGCGAATGGGTAGCCTCTTCAGAATCTTTGATCTACACCGACACCTCTGCCATCAGGGGCCTTCTGCTTTTATCCGGTGAATTCGGAGATCTGCTCAGGCACCCTTACCTTGATTACGAGCAGGTTTCTGAGATCTTCAGACTCAGGCGTGAAGGCCGGATAAAATCTACGGGTGACCTGCTTGAATCGCCATTATTCAATGCCCGTGAACTGGAAAAATTGATTCCTTACCTTCGGATTGAATGATCCTGCCGGTAATTGAAAATCGCTGTCCGCAAAAAAGGTGCATACAGGTTTACCATTTCAATCTGCATTTGTTATAATCCTTGTACCTGTTAATTATTTTAGTTAATTCTGGATTTGTTGATGGATTTTTTGTAAATTACACCGATGTTATTTTATTGTTTTAAATAAAAAGTTTTGAATTAATTCAAATTAATAATAATTTTGCGGCTCACTAAAAAAACTAACATATGATCGTTGTACCATTGAAAGAAGGCGAAAACATTGAGAGAGCTTTAAAGAAATTCAAAAGGAAGTTCGAAAAAACTGGTGTAGTAAAAGAACTGAGAAGTCGCCAGGCTTTTTCAAAACCATCGGTTATTCGACGTGAACAGATTAAAAAGGCCATTTATATCGAGAATTTGCAGAGGGAAGAAGAGTAGTTCACCCTGCCCTGGTATTTTACCAGAAAGACTTTTTAGGTCAGGACATTGGAACATTTTTCCATCGCATCATGCACATTGATTCATTTATTACCAGTCTTAAAATCGAAAGGCGTTATTCTCTCCATACCTTAAAGGCATATGAGAATGACCTGAAACAGTTTTGTGATTTTCTGAAGAATGCAGGATGTGATAATTGTCCTGAAACAGATCATAAGCTGGTCCGTCGTTGGATAGTGATGCTGATGGAACAAGGAATATCGCCCCGCTCTGTGCGCAGAAAAATATCTGCACTCTCATCTTATTACCGGTTTTTAATGCGGAAGGGGATTGCCGGTACCAACCCGGTGGACAGGATCATGCTTCCTAAAATGGCTAAACGGTTACCGGGTTTTATTCCCGAAGAGAAACTGGACTGCCTTCTCGATGAAACTGATTTCGGAGATGATTTTACCGGTGTCCGTGACAGGTTGATCATAGAGATGCTCTATTTTACGGGTATCAGAAGATCGGAGCTCATTAAATTGAGGAACTCCGATGTTGACATCCCGGAAATGGTAATCAAGGTTCAGGGTAAAGGTGGAAAGGAGAGGCACATACCGGTGGGACAAGCCTTTTCAAAAACATTAAGGGAATATACCGGGAAGAAGATTGCCTATCACGGCCAGTCGCCGGTTTCAGGTCCTTTTTTTGTTACCGGCACCAATAAGAATGTCTATCCTGAACTCATATACAGAATAGTTACAAAATATCTCCGCCTGGTTACTACGGGCGGAAAAAGAGGTCCGCATATATTAAGACACAGTTTTGCAACTCATATGCTTAATCACGGAGCGGACCTGAATGCAATAAAGGATTTGCTTGGCCATGCCAGTCTGTCGGCCACACAGGTCTACACGCAAAATTCATTTGAAAAATTAAAAAGGATTTATAAACAGGCTCATCCACGAGCATAAAAACATAGGAGGGATGCATATGGATATTAAGATTCATTCAGTCAGATTTGATGCTGATATAAAGCTGACAGACTTCATCAAGAACAAAGTTGGTAAACTTATCCAGTTCAATGATGATATAATTGCTGCCGAAGTGTTTCTCAGACTTGAGAACTCCCAGGATATGGAAAATAAGATCGCTGAGATCAAACTTGATATACCCGGCAATAATCTGTTTGCCAAAAAACAGAGTAAATCTTTCGAGGAAGCAACAGATCTTGCCGTTGATGCGCTCAGAAAACAAGTAACAAAGAAAAAGGCTAAGCTCAGAAAAAGCTGATGCTTCCCCATTCATTCAAATACCTGAGAAACCAATAGTTTCAAAGATCATACGAATTGAAAAAAATAAATTATTATTTTTGGGTTATTGGCAAAATATTTATACATTTGCAATCCGATTTTGGAGGGTAACCTTATGAATCGTACGTTCTTTAAGATGCCGATGTAGCTCAGCTGGTCAGAGCAGCTGATTTGTAATCAGCAGGTCGGGGGTTCGAATCCGTCCATCGGCTCAATGTACTGGAAACAACGGGGAGATACCAAAGTGGCCAACTGGGGCAGACTGTAAATCTGCTGTCATACGACTTCGGAGGTTCGAATCCTTCTCTCCCCACCAATTGCACAAGCGGGAGTAGCTCAGTTGGTAGAGCATCAGCCTTCCACGCTGAGGGTCGCGGGTCCGAGTCCCGTCTCCCGCTCTTTCTTTGCCGATGTAGCTCAGAGGTAGAGCGCTTCCTTGGTAAGGAAGAGGTCATGGGTTCAATTCCCATCATTGGCTCAAAAAGCAGTTTTTAATCGATTTCGAAACTAATATTATTCATCAATTTATCAAATAATTTTGGAGTTATGGCAAAAGCAAAATTTGAAAGAAACAAACCTCACGTCAATGTCGGTACTATAGGTCACGTAGACCACGGTAAAACAACTTTGACAGCGGCTATTACTCTCTTGCTTTCAAAAACAGGGCTTTCTGAGATAAAAACCTTTGATCAGATCGACAATGCACCTGAAGAGAAGGAGAGAGGTATTACTATTAATACTGCACACATTGAATACCAGACAGAAGCTCGTCACTATGCACACGTTGACTGCCCCGGTCACGCCGACTATGTTAAAAACATGGTTACGGGTGCCGCACAGATGGACGGTGCCATACTCGTTGTAGCCGGAACAGACGGACCCATGCCTCAGACACGTGAACATATCCTTCTGGCACGCCAGGTGAATGTTCCCCGCCTTGTAGTATTTATTAACAAGGTAGATATGGTTGATGACCCTGAACTGCTGGAGCTTGTTGAAATGGAAGTACGCGAATTGCTTAGCTTTTATGATTTTGACGGAGATAATGCACCAGTTATTCATGGCTCGGCGCTTGGTGCTCTTAACGGCGAAGAGAAGTGGGAAGAGAAAGTGATGGAACTTATGAATGCCGTTGATGAATATATACCTGTTCCTCCACGGGATGTTGAAAAGCCTTTCCTTATGCCTGTTGAAGATGTATTTTCAATTACCGGACGCGGAACAGTTGCAACTGGAAGAATTGAAACGGGTGTTGTTAACTCGGGTGACGAGATGCAACTTGTAGGACTTGGGGCCGAAAGAAAAACCGTAGTTACAGGTGTTGAAATGTTCCGCAAGATACTTGACCGTGGTGAAGCAGGTGATAACGTTGGCCTCCTCCTCAGGGGCGTTGACAAAAAAGAGATCAAGAGAGGCATGGTTATAGCCAAACCAGGTTCAATCACTCCTCATACATCATTCAAGGCTGAGATCTATGTTTTGAAAAAGAATGAGGGTGGCCGTCATACTCCTTTTCACAATAACTATCGTCCGCAGTTCTTTTTGAGGACACTTGATATTACCGGAGAGATCAAACTTCCTGAAGGCACGGAAATGGTAATGCCTGGTGATAATGTGACAATTACCGTTGAACTTATTTACCCGGTCGCTATTAACCAGGGACTCAGGTTTGCGATTCGCGAGGGGGGCCGTACAGTTGGAGCAGGCCAGGTAATTGAGGTGATGGACTAAATCTGAAATCAGAAACAGGTATAATAAAGAAAACGTAAATTATGCCTGTTTTACTATAGACACGGGTGTAGCTCAATTGGTAGAGTAGTGGTCTCCAAAACCATTGGCTGGGAGTTCGAGTCTCTCCACCCGTGCAAATCATTTTCAACATGAGAATTAAAACATATTTTCAGGAAGCTTTTACTGAACTTGTACATAAAGTATCGTGGCCAACCATGGCTGAGCTGCAAAACTCGGCTGTTGTGGTTATGATAGCTTCATTTATCATTGCGATGATAGTCTTCGGGATGGATTTCGTCTTTGAGAATTTTATGGAGACAGTATACAGCTTATTCTATTAATGCCGGAATTGTAATGAGTGAGAACATAAAAAAGTGGTACGTGCTCAGAGCTATCGGGGGGAAGGAGAAAAAAGTCAAAGAGTATATAGAAAGTGAGATCAACCGCCTGAATCTTCAGGATTTTATTTCACAGGTACTTATTCCCACCGAAAAGGTCTATAAGATAAGGAGCGGGAAGAAAATCAGCAAAGAGCGCAATTTTTTTCCGGGTTATGTTCTTATTGAAGCTGTTCTGGCAGGAGAAATACCCCATATTCTGCAAAACATCCCGAATGTTATCGGATTTCTCGGGGGCAAGGGAGAAGAGCCTGTCCCGCTGCGTCAGTCAGAAGTAAACCGGATACTTGGAAAGGTCGATGAACTTGCTGCCAGCGAAGAGGAGATCAATATCCCCTTCTTTGTGGGTGAAACTGTAAAGGTCATTGATGGTCCTTTCAACAGCTTTTCCGGAATTATTGAAGAAGTTAATGATGAAAAGAAAAAGCTGAAGGTTATGGTTAAGATTTTCGGACGAAAGACTCCGCTGGAACTTAGTTTTATGCAGGTTGAAAAAGAATAGCCGCAAATTGCGGTTTTTAAAATGAACTGTTACGCATCCTTTCAATATTCATGATGGTTATAAATCGCTTCCAGAATGTAACTGTCACATTAAAAGCAAATAGGTAAAATTATGGCAAAAGAAGTTGCTGGATTAATTAAATTGCAAATCAAAGGTAGTGCTGCCAATCCTTCACCACCAGTTGGACCTGCATTGGGTGCCAAGGGTGTTAATATCATGGAATTTTGCAAGCAATTCAATGCCAGAACCCAGTCAAGCGCCGGTAAACTGTTACCAGTGATCATTACGGTTTATTCTGACAAATCATTTGATTTTGTTGTTAAAACACCACCGGTCGCTATTCAGTTGATGGAAGCATCCAAACTTCAGAAAGGTTCTGCGGAGCCTAACAGTATGAAGGTAGCTGCTGTGACTTGGGATCAGGTACGAAAAATTGCAGAGGATAAAATGCCCGACCTCAATGCCTTTACGGTTGAGTCGGCAATGAAGATGGTGGCAGGCACGGCCAGAAGTATGGGGATTACCGTTAAAGGCGCCTCCCCTTTTGCTAATTGATAAATACATGCATAAATAATGACTAAACTTACAAAAAACAGAAAGGCAGCTCTGGAAAAGCTGGAACCAGGCAAACTGTACAGGTTGAGCGAAGCAGTTGAGACGATAAAGGAGATAAGCTCCACAAGTTTCGATGCATCGGTCGATATTGACATTCGCCTTGGGGTTGACCCGCGAAAAGCCAACCAGATGGTAAGGGGAGTTGTTACCCTTCCACATGGTACCGGCAAAAAGATCAGGGTTCTGGTTTTATGTACACCGGATAAGGAGGAAGAGGCTAAAACTGCAGGTGCCGATCATGTTGGTCTTGACGATTATGTTGAAAAGATCAAGAGCGGCTGGACAGATGTGGATGTAATTATAACAATGCCCTCTGTCATGGCCAAAGTTGGTCAGCTTGGCAGGATACTGGGTCCACGCGGACTCATGCCCAACCCCAAAAGCGGTACCGTTACGATGGAAGTTGGTAAAGCTGTTAATGAGGTTAAAGCTGGTAAGATTGATTTCAAGGTTGACAAGTTTGGTATCGTTCATACATCTGTTGGAAAGGTATCATTTGAAGTTCCAAAGCTTGTTGAGAATGCCAGGGAATTTATTCAGACTATTTTTAAGCTGAAACCTGCTGCTTCAAAAGGAACCTACATAAAGAGCATTTACCTCTCAAGCACTATGAGTCCGGGTTTGAAAATTGATCCGAAATTGACAGATTAGTGTTTGTTCGTAAAAGCCTCTATTTAAAGGTGTTTAGAACTGCCTGTAGTTATATATGGCGAGTTCCATATGATCATAAAAAGTTAATATTAACATATGAAACGAGAAGACAAGAATGTGATTATTCAGGAGCTGACTGAGAAGCTCAACAACTATGATCACTTTTATCTTACCGATATATCCAATCTCAATGCATCTGACACCAGTGATTTGAGAAGGAAATGCTTTGATAAAAGTATCAATCTTGTGGTGGTAAAAAAAACCCTCCTCAGAAAAGCACTTGAACAATCGGAGAAAAATTTTGAAGACCTGTATGATGTTTTGAAAGATTCCACATCGGTCATGTTTTCAGAAACCGGTAATATTCCTGCAAAACTTATAAAGGAGTTTCGTAAATCGCACGACAGGCCGGTACTTAAGGCTGCTTACGTTGAAGAATCCTTTTATTTTGGAGACGACCAGGTTGATATTCTGTCTCAGCTTAAGTCACGTGATGAGCTGATAGGGGATATTGTACTGATCCTGCAGTCACCTGCCAAGAATGTAATCTCTGCCCTTCAATCGGGAGGAGGAAAGCTTGCTGGAATTATAAAAACTTTATCGGAAAAAGAGACAACCGTTTAACCGGTAAATCAATAATTTAAACCGGAACGGTATGTTTCATCCTTAAAAAAAACAGAATAAGAACAATCAAAATTAAATTTTACTAAAAATGGCAGATTTAAAAGCGTTTGCAGAACAATTGGTTAATTTGACTGTAAAAGAAGTAAACGAACTGGCTCAGATCCTTAAAGATGAATATGGTATTGAGCCTGCTGCAGCTGCAGTTGCAGTTGCAGGTCCCGCTGCAGCAGAAGCTGAAGTTGAGGAGAAAACCCAGTTTGACGTTGTACTGACTGCGCCGGGTGGTGCTAAATTGCAGATCGTTAAGCTCGTTAAGGAACTTACCGGGCTGGGTCTGAAAGAGGCAAAAGAACTTGTTGACGGAGCTCCAAAGGCAGTTAAAGAAGGTGTTTCAAAAGAAGAAGCCGAGTCGGTTAAATCACAACTTGAAGAAGCAGGAGCAGAAGTTGAACTTAAATAGCAGTTACCTAAAGCTAGTGGTATTCAGGGGTTTAGAATCTTTTTAAAAGATTCTAACCCTTTTTATTGTTGTAATTGTTTAGCTTCAACTAATATCTATTTATAATGTACGCAGCAAATACTGGAAAAAAAAGGATCAGTTTTTCATCTTCGAAAATTCAGCTTGAATATCCTGATTTCCTCGAGATTCAGCTAAAATCCTTTTCAGACTTCTTTCAGATGGGAACATCCCCTGAAAACCGTAAGAATGAAGGTCTTTTCAAGGTTTTCAATGAAAATTTCCCTATAAGTGATACCAGGAACAACTTTGTTCTTGAGTTCATTGATTATTTTATTGACCCACCCAGGTACTCTATTGAAGAGTGCATTGAAAGGGGACTTTCACACAGTGTTCCGTTGAAGGCAAAGCTTAAGCTTTATTGTACGGATCCCGAGCATGAAGATTTCGACACTGTTATATCGGATGTATATCTGGGCACTGTGCCGTATATGACCGAAAGGGGTACTTTTGTTATTAACGGTGCAGAAAGAGTAATTGTTTCACAGCTCCACCGGTCGCCCGGCGTTTTCTTCGGACAGAGCATCCATGCCAATGGAACCAAACTCTATTCGGCAAGGATTATTCCATTCAAGGGATCGTGGATTGAATTTACGACTGACATCAATAATGTCATGTATGCTTATATCGACCGGAAAAAGAAATTACCCGTTACCACACTGCTTCGTGCGATCGGGTTTGAAAGTGACAAGGATATCCTTGAGATATTTGATCTTGCCGATGAAATAAAAGTATCTAAAACTGCCCTTAAAAAGTGTATCGGCCGGAAACTTGCTGCACGTGTTCTGAAATCGTGGATTGAAGATTTTGTTGATGAAGATACCGGAGAGGTGGTTTCCATCGAACGTAATGAGGTTATAATTGATCGTGAAACGGTTCTTGAGAATGAACATATTGATGAAATAATTGACTCAGGTGCTCCGAACATACTTTTGCACAAGGAGAATCAGAATCTTGCAGATTTTGCGATTATTTACAATACACTCCAGAAGGATCCATGTAACTCCGAAAAAGAGGCTGTACTCCATATATACCGTCAGCTAAGAAATTCTGAGCCACCGGATGAAACAACTGCCCGCGATGTAATTGAGAAGCTTTTCTTCTCTGACAAGCGTTATGATCTGGGTGATGTGGGGCGTTACAGGATAAATAAAAAACTCGGACTGGATACAGACATAGACACCAAGGTACTTACAAGGGAAGATATTATAAGTATAATAAAGTACCTTATTGAACTAATAAACTCCAAAACCGATGTTGATGATATCGATCACCTTAGTAACCGCCGGGTCAGGACGGTGGGTGAACAGATGGCAAATCAGTTCGGAGTCGGACTGGCCCGGATGGCCCGCACTATAAGGGAGAGGATGAACGTAAGGGATAACGAGGTTTTTACTCCGATTGACCTCATAAATTCGAAAACCCTTTCTTCTGTAATTAACTCCTTTTTCGGTACCAACCAGCTCTCGCAGTTTATGGACCAGACCAACCCTCTGGCTGAGATGACACATAAAAGAAGGATGTCGGCTCTCGGACCCGGAGGATTGTCACGTGAACGTGCCGGTTTTGAAGTCAGGGATGTGCATTATACTCATTACGGCAGACTCTGCCCGATAGAAACACCTGAGGGTCCGAACATCGGACTTATCTCTTCACTTTGTGTTTATGCAAAGATCAACGATCTTGGGTTCATTGAAACACCTTACCGCAGGGTGGATACCGGTAAGGTAAATCTTAACCCGGATGATATCATTTATCTTAGTGCTGAAGAGGAGGAGGCAAAAACCATAGCACAGGCCAACGCCCTTTTGAAGGATGACGGCAGTTTTATGCACCAGAGGGTGAAGGCAAGGTTTAACGGCGATTTCCCGCTTGCTGAATGGGATAAGGTCGAATTAATGGATGTTGCACCTAACCAGATAGCATCAATTGCAGCTTCGCTTATTCCATTTCTTGAACATGATGATGCCAACAGGGCACTTATGGGTTCAAACATGATGAGGCAGGCGGTACCGCTTCTCAAACCGGAAGCTCCTATTGTAGGTACGGGACTTGAATCGAAGGTGGCCTCCGATTCGCGTGTCCTGCTGGTAGCTGAGGGAGACGGTGTGGTTGAATATGTTGATGCAGAGGAAATTCTCGTTCGTTATACCCGTACCGATAAAGAACAGTTTGTGAGTTTTGACCCTGAAGTCAAACGATACCGATTACCCAAGTTTAAAAAGACAAACCAGAACACGGTATTGACTTTGAAACCAATTGTTAGTAAAGGTGACCGGCTGGTAAAGGGCCAGATCCTGACCGAGGGTTATGGAACCCAGCAGGGCGAACTTGCCCTGGGTCGCAACCTGAAAGTTGCTTTTATGCCCTGGAAGGGATATAACTTTGAGGATGCCATAGTGGTAAGCGAGAAACTCGTGCGTGAGGATTTCTTCACCTCTATCCATGTTGATGAATATCTCCTCGAAGTACGTGATACCAAAAGGGGAATGGAGGAGCTGACCTCAGACATACCAAATGTAAGTGAGGAGGCAACCAGGGATCTTGATGAGAACGGGATAATACGGATTGGAGCCGAAGTAAATCCGGGTGATATTCTTATAGGAAAGATCACACCCAAGGGTGAATCCGATCCTTCTCCGGAAGAAAAACTTCTTCGTGCAATATTCGGCGACAAGGCGGGAGATGTTAAGGATGCATCCCTTAAGGCATCTCCATCCCTTCATGGAGTGGTTATTGATAAAAAGCTGTTTTCAAGGTCTGTAAAGGACAAAAAAATCAAATTATCAGAAAAGGCTAACCTTGCTAAACTTGATGAGGAATTTGAAAGGAAGGTTGAAGACCTGACCGGCAAGCTTGTTGACAAGCTGTTTATACTTGTAAACGGCCGCACCTCGCAGGGAGTAAAAAGTTACCTGAATGTTGAAGTTGTTCCCAAGGGAGTCAAGTTTACTCAAAAGCTTTTGCAGGAGATAGATTTTATGAACATCAATCCCAACAAATGGACAACAGATAAGGAGAGGAACGAAACGGTCAAGCTGCTTTTACAAAACTATATACTTAAATTTAAAGAACTTGACGCCGTATACAAGAGGAAAAAGTATAACCTTACGATAGGTGATGAGCTACCTGCAGGTATTGTGCAGATGGCAAAAGTTTATATTGCCAAAAAGCGCAAGATAAAGGTCGGTGATAAAATGGCAGGCCGCCACGGTAACAAGGGCATTGTATCCAAAATTGTTCGTGAGGAGGATATGCCCTTCCTGGAAGACGGTACTCCTGTCGATATTGTACTGAACCCTTTGGGCGTGCCTTCAAGGATGAACCTCGGCCAGATCTATGAAACAGTTTTAGGATGGGCCGGAACAAAGCTGGGTCTCACGTTCGCCTCTCCAATATTTGATGGAGCAAAAATTGAGCAGATCACAGAGTATACCCGGCAGGCCGGTCTTCCGGATTTCGGGAAAACTTACCTTTATGACGGGGGTACAGGCGAAAGGTTCGATCAGCCCGGTACAGTTGGCATGATATACATGATGAAACTCGGACATATGGTGGATGACAAGATGCATGCCCGTTCGATAGGTCCTTATTCTCTCATTACCCAGCAACCACTGGGTGGCAAGGCACAATTTGGCGGTCAGAGGTTTGGTGAGATGGAAGTTTGGGCCCTTGAGGCTTTCGGCGCATCCCATATTTTACAGGAGATACTTACAATTAAGTCGGATGATGTTGTTGGCAGGGCCAAAGCATACGAGAGTATTGTCAAGGGAGATCCCATGCCTCAGGCAGGTATCCCTGAATCTCTTAATGTGTTGCTTCATGAGCTTCGCGGACTGGGTTTGAGTATCAACCTTGTTTAATTACAGTTAATATTGTGGCCGGCAAAAATTGACGGCTGGCAGTGCAGTGCATAATAAATTAATTTATTAGATATGTCATTCAGAAGAGATACCAAAGTAAAGAGCAGTTTTACAAAAATCTCTATTGGTCTCGCATCACCCGAAGAGATACTGGAACGTTCAAGCGGTGAGGTGCTGAAACCGGAAACAATCAATTACCGTACCTATAAACCGGAGAGGGATGGTCTGTTCTGTGAAAGGATCTTCGGTCCTGTTAAGGATTATGAATGCCATTGCGGAAAATACAAACGTATCCGGTACAAAGGAATTGTTTGTGACCGTTGTGGTGTTGAGGTAACAGAGAAGAAGGTGCGGCGTGAACGCATGGGACACATCAACCTTGTTGTACCAGTGGCCCATATATGGTATTTCAAATCTCTGCCCAATAAAATAGGTTACCTTCTGGGACTTCCCACAAAAAAACTCGAAACCATTATATATTACGAGAGGTATGTGGTAATCAATCCCGGTATAAAAAAGGCGGATGGTATTGAATATCTTGATTTTCTTACCGAGGAAGAGTACCTTGATATAATTGAGGCGTTACCCAAGGACAACCAGCATCTTGATGATGAGGATCCGAATAAGTTTATTGCCGGCATGGGTGCGGAGGCACTGTATCTTTTGCTGTCAAGAATCGATCTTGATGAGTTGTCATATTTTCTTCGCCACAAGGCAAATACAGAAACCTCCCAGCAAAGAAAGAATGAAGCTCTCAAGAGGCTCCAGGTAGTGGAGGCATTCAGGGCATCCAAAGGTATTAACCGTCCGGAATGGATGGTAGTAAAGGTTGTACCGGTAATACCCCCCGAATTGCGTCCCCTTGTACCCCTTGACGGTGGACGGTTTGCAACATCTGATCTTAATGACCTTTACCGAAGGGTCATAATCAGAAATAACCGCCTGAAAAGGCTTATTGAGATTAAGGCACCGGAGGTTATACTACGTAATGAAAAGAGGATGCTGCAGGAATCGGTCGATTCGCTGTTTGATAACTCAAGAAAGGCCAATGCAGTCAAAACAGATGCAAACCGCCCGTTAAAATCCCTCAGCGACAGTTTGAAAGGTAAGCAGGGGCGTTTCCGTCAGAATCTTCTCGGTAAGCGTGTGGACTATTCAGCGCGTTCTGTTATCGTGGTTGGTCCTGAACTTGAACTACACGAGTGCGGACTTCCGAAGGATATGGCTGCTGAACTCTATAAACCCTTTATTATAAGGAAGCTTATTGAGCGGGGGATAGTGAAAACAGTTAAATCTGCCAAGAAGATTGTTGACCGCAAAGATCCGGTAGTATGGGATATTCTTGAAAATGTGATCAGGGGACACCCGGTGCTTCTTAACCGTGCACCTACACTTCACAGGCTGGGTATTCAGGCATTTCAGCCAAAAATGATTGAAGGCAAGGCTATCCAGCTTCACCCGCTGGTGTGTACCGCTTTTAACGCCGACTTTGACGGCGATCAGATGGCTGTGCACCTGCCACTTGGCAATGCGGCGGTCCTTGAGGCACAGATACTGATGCTTGCCTCGCATAATATTCTGAATCCTGCAAACGGTGCTCCGATTAGCGTGCCGTCTCAGGATATGGTACTTGGCTTATATTATCTTACAAAATCCAGAAAAAGTGAACCCGATCATCCTGTGAGAGGTGAGGATATGACTTTTTACTCGCCAGAAGAGGTAATTATTGCCTATAATGAAGGTGTTATTGATCTGCACGCAATAATTAAAGTCAGAATCAATGATGGTGAAACCGGCGAAGTAAAAATGCTGGAAACTACTGTAGGCAGGGTTATCTTTAACCAGTCTGTTCCGGAAAAAGCAGGTTATATAAATGAACTGCTGACAAAGAAATCTCTTCGGGATATAATTGGTCAGGTTCTGAAGAAAACCGGCACTGCCAAATCAGCAAAGTTTCTTGATAATATCAAGAACCTCGGTTATGAGATGGCCTTTCGCGGAGGTCTCTCCTTCAACCTTGATGATGTTATTGTTCCTGACCAGAAGATGGAGCTTATTAATGAGGGGTATGCCCAGGTTGAAGAGGTGTTCAATAACTATAATATGGGGTTCATTACCAACAATGAAAGGTATAACCAGATTATAGATATCTGGACCCATATAAATGCGAAGCTAACACAGACGCTGATGAAGCAGTTGATTGCCGATCAGCAGGGATTCAACTCTGTTTATATGATGCTTGATTCAGGCGCAAGAGGATCAAAAGAACAGATCCGCCAGCTGTCCGGGATGAGAGGTTTGATGGCCAAGCCTCAGAAATCAGGTGCTTCCGGGTCAGAAATTATAGAAAACCCTATTCTTTCAAACTTTAAGGAAGGATTATCTGTTCTTGAGTACTTTATATCGACTCACGGTGCAAGGAAAGGTCTTGCCGATACAGCTCTTAAAACTGCAGATGCGGGTTATCTGACCCGGCGACTGGTTGATGTCTCGCAGGATGTGATTGTATCTGAACCGGATTGCGGAACATTACGAGGGTTGCAGGCTACGGCAATAAAAAACAATGAGGATGTTGTTGAATCACTGTACGAAAGGATTCTTGGAAGGACAACGGTTCATGATGTTTACCATCCTTCAACTGCCGATCTTATTGTTGCTGCCGGAGAGGAGCTTACCGAGGAGATAACTTCAGTAATTGAGGAATCACCGATTGAGCAGGTGGAGATAAGGTCGGTACTGACTTGTGAATCAAAGAAGGGAGTCTGCGCAAAATGTTACGGGCGTAGCCTTGCTACTGGTAAAATGGTCCAGATTGGTGAAGCAGTTGGTGTTATAGCCGCCCAATCTATAGGTGAGCCAGGTACACAGCTTACCCTGCGAACTTTCCACGTTGGTGGTACGGCTTCCAATATTGCTGCTGAGTCCAGTATTCTTGCCCGCTACGATGGTATTATGGAGGTAGATGAACTGCGCACCGTCGAAAGGTTTGACGAACTTGGAAATAAGATAGATATCGTAATAAGCAGGCTTGCTGAATTGCGGATTATTGATAAGAACACAAATATTGCTCTTACAAGCCAGAATATACCCTACGGCTCAAAGCTATATGTTAAGAATGGTGCGGAAGTGAAGAAAGGAGACCTGGTTTGTGAGTGGGATCCCTACAATGCGGTGATTATTACCGAATCAACCGGAAAGGTTGAATTTGATGCATTGATTGAAGGTGTTACTTATAAAGAGGAATCTGATGAGCAGACCGGATTCAGAGAAAAGGTCATTATCGAAACCAGGGATAAGTCTAAAAACCCGATGATAAGGATCCTGTCTGATGATGGTGAAACTCTTAAATCATATAACCTTCCTGTAGGGTCGCACGTTTCTGTTGCAGCCGACTCAGTAGTAAAAGCCGGTGAGATAATTGTGAAGATCCCCAGGGCAGTTGGAAAATCGGGCGATATTACCGGTGGTTTGCCCCGTGTTACCGAACTGTTTGAGGCAAGAAATCCCTCAAATCCGGCAGTTGTAAGCGAAATTGACGGTGAGGTACAATTCGGGAAGATCAAGCGTGGTAACAGGGAAATTAGCATCAAGTCCAAAACAGGAGAGATCAAGAAATACCTGATTCCCCTGGCAAAACAGATCCTGGTCCAGGAGAGCGATTATGTGAAGGCAGGAATTTCTCTGTCAGATGGTGCGATTACTCCTGAGGATATTCTTATGATAAAGGGGCCCACCAAGGTCCAGGAATATATTGTAAATGAAGTACAGGAGGTATACAGGCTTCAGGGTGTGAAGATCAATGACAAGCATTTTGAAGTGATCGTAAGGCAGATGATGAGGAAAGTGTCAATCGATGATCCTGGTGATACCAAGTTCCTTGAAAAGCAGGTGGTAGACAAGTGGGCATTCATGGATGAAAACGACTGGATTTATGGTAAAAAGGTTGTTCTTGATCCGGGAGATTCAACAACTCTTAAAGCGGGACAGATAATAACTGCCCGTAAACTAAGGGATGATAACTCAATGCTCAAGAGAAAGGATATGAAACTTGTTACTTCGAGGGATGCCATTCCTTCTACATCCAGTCAGGTACTGCAGGGGATTACCAGGGCCGCATTGCAGACCAAGTCATTTATTTCGGCAGCTTCATTCCAGGAAACAACAAAAGTGCTTAATGAAGCAGCTATTTATGGCAAGATTGACCATCTTGAAGGATTGAAGGAGAATGTAATTGTTGGACACCTTATTCCTGCAGGAACCGGACAGAAAGAGTATACAAAGCTGGTGGTAGGTTCAAAGGAGGAGTATGACTCTCTTATGTCTGAAAAGGAAAAGGTACCAAGCGACGCAGGTATTGCACAACAATAAAACTTGAATATCATGAGTAATTCTGAAGATTCCAAAAAGCATAACCAGATAAATATTGAACTGAAAGAAGAAGTTGCTCAGGGTACATATTCCAATCTGGCTGTGATTACCCATTCCAGTTCAGAGTTTGTTCTGGATTTTGTAAGGGTTATGCCTGGAATCCCAAAAGCAGCGGTAAAGTCGAGGATAATTATAACACCGGAACATGCCAAGAGGTTGCTTATGGCGTTGAAGGAAAATATATCGAAATTTGAGTCAATTCATGGTCCTATTAAAAAGGTTGATGGCAAGGGAGATCCCGGAATGCCCATGAATTTTGGAGGTCCTTCGGCACAGGCCTGACTGTTTTTCTAAACAATTGTGATAAGAGAACCCGGTTTGATACCGGGTTTTTCTTTGCAGGCAGTATACTCAATCTTCCCGATTTATATCAAGGGCAGGCAGGTGCCGGAATAGTTGCCTGAATTAATTGCAGGAATGCATGAATATTCATACTTTTCAGGTCTGATTTTTTTGTTGCTTAACAATATGTTACAATTACGGCTATTGAGTGTTATGTTTTTCAATCTATTGAATCCTCATGATTTGGACTTAACGATTAGTGAAATTAATGTGATGAGGATTTCATGCGTCTGTGTCTAATTTTACGCAGAAAAAATTTAATGTATATTTGTCACTTAATTTTCAAAATGAACCATAAAAAGATGAAGGGATTAAAAATTATTGTACTGGCCAAACAGGTTCCCGATACCAGGAATGTTGGGAAGGATGCGATGAAGGCAGATGGTACCGTTAACAGGGCTGCCCTGCCTGCGATATTCAATCCGGAGGACCTGAATGCGCTTGAGCTTGCACTTAGGGTTAAAGATAATAACCCTGATGCATCAATAACCATTATAACAATGGGACCGGGAAGGGCTGCTGAAATTATAAGGGAAGCTATGTATCGCGGTGCCGATAAAGGGTATGTGGTAACCGACCGGAAATTTGCCGGTTCTGATACTCTTGCCACCTCGTACGCTTTATCACTCGCCATTAAAAAACTGGCTCCTTATCACCTGGTTATTGCAGGGCGTCAGGCCATCGATGGTGATACAGCACAGGTAGGTCCGCAAGTTGCTGAAAAACTTGGTATTCCCCAGATTACATATGCTGAAGAGATAACATCACTTAAAAAGGGTGAGATATCCGTTAAACGCAGGCTTGAAAGGGGTGTTGAGACAGTTGCATCATCTATGCCAGTGGTGATTACCGCCCATAGTTCAGCACCGGAATGTCGCTCGAGGCATGCCAAATATACAATTAAGTATAAACATGCAAGAAGTCTGAGCGAACTTCAGGATACCAGTGAGGACTACCTTCAGCTGCAGAAAGACAGGCCCTACCTTCTTATTGAAGAATGGAGCGTAGAAGACGTTGGTGCGGATGTTCAGCAGCTTGGTCTGTCAGGATCTCCAACCAAGGTAAAGAAGATCGAGAATGTTATCTTCACTGCAAAGGAATCAAAGGTGCTCTCTGCAACCGATAAAGATATTGAAGGCCTGATGAAAGAACTTATAGAAAATCATACCATTGGGTAGGGAAGTTTCTTGCTTCAGCCATGCTTAACAGCATTAATAAAGAATCTTAATAATTAATTTACATATGCATAATATTTTTGTTTATTGTGAAATTGAAGATGGCCAGGTTGCCGAAGTCAGTCTGGAACTGCTTTCCAAAGGCCGTTCACTGGCAAATCGTCTTAAATGCAAGCTTGAGGCAGTTGTAATAGGGTCAGATATAAAAGGCATAGAGAAACAGATTTTCCCCTTTGGGGCAGACGTTGTTCATATTGCAGATGATAATAGATTGTATCCTTACCTTACACTGCCTCATGCGGCCATAGTACGGGGACTTTTCGAAGATGAAAAACCTCAGATAGGTTTATTCGGAGCATCCTCCGTTGGCAGGGATCTTGCACCGAGGATCGCGTCAGCACTGAAGTGCGGACTAACGGCCGACTGCACCTCTCTGGAAATTGGTGACCATACAGAGAATAAGACACAGAAGGAATACAAGGATTTGCTTTATCAGATAAGACCTGCTTTCGGGGGAAACATAATAGCGACCATTATTAATCCCGAAACACGACCTCAGCTTGCAACGGTAAGAGAAGGGGTTATGAAGAAGGAACATGTATCTTCAGATCATAAGGGGATCGTGAAGAACATAGATCCCTCCAAATGGCTTAAAGATGAAGATTTTGCTATCCGGATAATTGAACGCCACATTGAATCAAGGAAGGTCAATATAAAAAATGCCGGTATTATTGTTGCCGGCGGGTATGGAGTTGGCTCTAAAGAGAATTTCCGCCTGCTCTATGATCTTGCAGCAGTATTGGGCGGAGAAGTCGCCGGATCACGTGCAGCTGTTGACGGGGGTTTTATAGAACATGAACGGCAGGTTGGACAGACAGGAGTTACTGTACGCCCGAAACTATATATTGCCTGCGGCATATCGGGCCAGATACAGCACAGGGCCGGCATGGACCAGTCTGCAATTATTATTTCTGTCAACAACGATCCGCATGCCCCGATAAACCAGATAGCTGACTATACGATAATAGGGGATATTACCGAGATTATTCCCAAAATGATTAAATTTTACCAAAAGAATACAAAATAATGGCAAATTTTTATAGCGATAATAAGGATCTGAGATTTCACCTGGTGCATCCGATGATGAAAAAGATCGTGCAGCTTAAAGAGATGGATTATGCCGAGAAAGACAATTACGACTACGCTTTTCTCGATTTTGAAGATGCAATGGATGGTTATGAGAAGGTACTGGAAATAGTAGGTGATATCTGTGGTAATATTATAGGACCAAATGCAGAATCGGTAGATGCAGAAGGTCCTGTTCTTATCGATAACGAGGTAAGATATGCCAGGGGAACAATGGAGAACCATGAGGCGCTGACCAGGGCGGGACTGATTGGCATGTCACTGCCCAGAAAGTATGGTGGACTAAATTTTCCAATGGTGCCCTATGTAATGGCTGCTGAGATTGTTTCACGAGCTGATGCCGGTTTTGCCAATATCTGGGGACTCCAGGATTGTGCCGAGACTATTCACGAATTTGGTTCTGATGAATTGAAGGATGAGTTTCTGCCAAGATTCAATAAAGGGGCAACTGCTGCAATGGATCTGACTGAACCTGATGCAGGTTCTGATTTGCAGGCTGTACAGCTTAAAGCGGCATGGGATGAAGAAAACCAGACCTGGCTCCTGAATGGTGTGAAACGATTCATTACCAATGGCGATGCTGAAATATCTCTCGTACTTGCACGATCAGAAGAGGGTACTTTAGACGGCAGGGGGTTATCCTTATTTGTCTACGATCGCAAAGACAAGGCTTTGACAATAAGAAGAATAGAGAATAAGCTTGGAATTAAGGGCTCTCCAACCTGCGAACTGGTATTTAAGAATGCACCTGCCAAACTTGTAGGCAACAGGAAGTTTGGATTGATTAAATACGTTATGTCCCTTATGAACAGTGCCAGACTGGGTGTTGCTGCACAATCGGTTGGAATATCAGAGGCTGCATTTCGTGAAGCGCTTAAATATGCTGAAGAGCGCTCGCAGTTTGGCCGGCCGGTGATACATTTTCCGGCTATCTATGAAATGCTGAGAAAAATGGAGGTCAAAATAAGGGCACAGCGGTCACTTCTCTATGAAACAGCCAGGTTTGTTGATATCTATAAGAATTATACTTCAGTATCTGAAAAACGTAAACTGGAACCGGATGAAAGAAATGAGCAGAAGAAGTATCAGCGACTTGCCGATGTATTTACACCCCTTCTGAAACTCGTGGCAAGTGAATATTCCAATGAGATTGCATATGATGCGCTCCAGGTTCACGGCGGGGCAGGTTTTA
This sequence comes from Bacteroidales bacterium, assembly GCA_007120695.1. GTDB lineage: Bacteria > Bacteroidota > Bacteroidia > Bacteroidales > PUMT01 > PXAP01. The sequence continues at coordinate 26,988 of SKND01000295.1, forward strand.
TGAAGGATTTTCCGGTAGAGCGTATTTACCGGGATGCCAGGATAACATCAATCTATGAAGGAACTTCTCAGCTACAGGTGGTTGCGGCAATTCGCGGGGTGACATCCGGTGCTTACCTGGGCATAATAAGGGATACATATGAGAAGGAGAGCTTTAAACCTGAAATTGATTATCTGAAGCCAACCCTGGTGAAGATGACCGATGAGTTTGAAAAGTGTGTGAAAATGGTTGCCGCGCAGGAGGACAATGAATATATGGATTTTCATGCCCGGAGACTGGTTGAGATGGCAGGAAACATAATAATGGGGTATCTGTTACTCATTGATTCAAAAAGAGAAGAATCATACATGAACTCTGCGACGGTGTTTATTGGTATCGCAAGAGCCCAAAACAGGGAAAGGGCTGAATATATTACCGGATTCAATATCAAGGACCTTGGAATGATCAAATACAATCATGACAGCTAGTTGCAAAAACCTGAAAGAATAGCGATAATCGGTGCGGGGAATGTTGCCACATTCATTGCCAGTGCCCTTTACAGGGCAGGATATATTATTGATCAGGTATTCAGCAGGAGGAAAGAGAATGCCATAAAACTGGCAGGCAATGTAGGTTCGGCATGGACCACTGATATTTCCCTGATTGACCCTGAGGCAGATATCTGGATATTTGCCCTTACTGATGATGCTATACTTAAAACTGTCGGTGATCTTGGAAGAAAAAAGGGTCTTTTGGTTCATACGGCAGGAAGTTTGCCGATGGACATATTTTCCGGCCATTCTGATAATTTCGGAGTGCTATACCCCCTTCAGTCAATTACTGCAAAAGGAGTTGTCAGGAATAAAGATTTCCCTGTTTGCATTGAAGGGAATAATGACAGCTCCCTGGCTGGAATACGGGCACTGGCAAGTGAGATTACCGGGAATGTACACGAGATTTCTACTGACGAAAGAGTATGGCTGCATCTTGCTGCAGTATTTGCATGTAATTTTACAAACCATATGTATGTGCTTGCACATGAGACATTAAAGAAAGTGGGACTCTCCTTTGACCTTCTGCATCCGCTGATAAACGAAACTGCCGGCAGATGCCTTGAACCCGGTCCCCTGCAATCGCAGACCGGTCCGGCTGTAAGAAATGATCAAATAATTATAAATAAGCATCTGGATTTGTTATCTTTCTCTCCGGAATGGAGGGAGATATACGCAGAGCTTACAAGGAGTATAACAAGCATGTCAGTATCAGACCCCGGCAATATCTATGGTAATAATTTGAAAGAAATGGGAAATTTTAAGGAAGATCTGAACAAGGTAAAAGCTTTTGCTTTTGATGTTGACGGTGTATTCTCAGAGAGCAGCCTTCTGCTGAACCCTGACGGGGAGTTATTAAGGTCGATGAATATCAAGGACGGATTTGCAATTCAGCTTGCTGTAAAAAAGGGATACCCGATTGCTATTATTACCGGCGGGAATTCCGATTCCGTCAGAAAGAGATTCAATATGCTGGGAATTAAGGATGTTTATTTAAAATCATCACGGAAGCTTGATGATTTTAAAGATTTTTGCAGCAAGTATAACCTGGATCCGTCAGATATCCTATACATGGGAGATGATCTTCCTGATCATCCCGTAATGGAACTGGCCGGCCTTCCCACTTGTCCCCGTGATGCTGTTCCTGAGATTAAAAAAATATCAAAATATGTATCAGATCGCCCGGGGGGAACAGGTTGTGTCAGGGATGTGGTTGAACAGGTGCTGAGAGCTCAAGGTAAATGGACGGATTCAGATGTTACATTTGTGCGTTTGTAACACTGAATATGAATTACCTGCGTTACATAATTAATTGAGTATTTACCTGATTTATTTGGTCTATTGGCATGAAGTTAAGCATTACCTCATTTTTTCGCCTTGTCCGCTATAAGAATCTTCTTATTGTCGCACTGACTCAGTATCTGATGAGGTTTGCCATTATCCGTCCCATACTTGGAATTAATGGGTTTGAACTTCAGTTCGGCGAATTTCATTTTTTCCTGCTTGTTTTTGCCACCCTTCTACTTACAGCTGCAGGATATGTAATAAATGATTACTTTGATACACGTACCGATATGCTGAACAGGCCTGAAACAGTTGTGGTTGGGCGCAAAATCTCCAGGCGTTCGGCAATTATTCTGCATTGGGTTCTCAATTTCTCAGGCATCCTGACAGGATTTTATCTGGGATTTTATGCAGGTGTTCCGTTACTGGGACTGCTATTTGTTTTTGTCGCTGTCCTGCTATGGTTTTATTCAACAGATTATAACCGGAAATTTCTTGTTGGGAATGTGATAATTGCATTCTTGACGGCAATGGTTCCCGTTTTGGTAGTTCTGTTTGAAGTTCCAATGCTTAATAATGAATATGGAGATATAATGAGACTTAACCAGGCTAGTTTCAGCTATATCGTGGCCTGGGTCGGATCTTTCGGTTTCTTTGCCTTTCTTACCACATTGATAAGGGAACTGATAAAGGATATCGAAGATTATGAAGGGGATGAAGCTCAGGGCAGGAAGTCGGTTCCGATTATTCTCGGCATTTCTTATACAAAGCTGATAATCGGGGGATTGATTATCATGACGCTGGTGTCACTGGCTTATCTCTACAAAGCTTATCTGATGATTGGATTCTATGGAAAAACAGACTACCTGAGTCTTCTTTATTTCATAATACTCCTGTTTATTCCATTCTGCTACCTGTTTTATAAAGTTATGAAAGCAGTTAAGAAGGAGGAATACAGAACAGCTCATTTACTCACCAAACTGATAATGCTTTCAGGGCTGATGTATTCACTGCTGGTCAGATATATCATTATTACATCTTTTTAGAGAGTTTGTATGATTCTATTGAAAGAAAAGTTCCGGAATACCAGGATCATTCTAGCCTCCGGATCTCCCAGGCGTAAATACCTGCTAGGAGAAATAGGAATTGATTTTGAGGTTATCGAAAATACAGATATGGATGAGACATATCCCGGATCGCTTTCCGGGAAGGAGATTCCGGTATTCCTTGCAAACAAGAAATCTGAGGTCCGGAAAAACCTGCTGATTGGTGATGTATTGCTTATTACAGCCGATACGATAGTCTGGTGTGATAAAAAGGTATTGAACAAACCTGCAGGCAGGAATGATGCAATCAAGTCGCTGCTCACATTATCCGGACGCAGCCACGAAGTAATCTCAGGCGTTTGTCTGCGGAGCAGGGAAAAGACAGTCTCATTCAGTTCGGTTACATCCGTTTCTTTCAGGAAACTGAAAGAAGATGAGATAGTATATTATGTTGATACCTGCAGACCGTATGATAAGGCAGGAGCATACGGAATCCAGGAATGGATTGGTTATATCGGGATCGAATCAATAACCGGCTCCTACTTCAATGTTATGGGACTTCCGGTTGACAAGCTTTACCGGAACCTGGAGTGTTTTTAGTTATGGGTGTTTCTGTAATTACTGGATAGCTGATTGATTATTTGATTATTACTGTGAAGTCAATTGCTCTTTGTCTGCTTTATTTAATCCGGATTTAAATTCCGCATTACCTTAGAAAATTCCAAAAACATGATTTTTATTATGGTTTCGGCATAATGCATATGATAAATTTAAACATGTGAAAAACGGACTTGAAGTGTATTTGTGTGTTAATAAAATAACAGTGTTACAAAAATAACAATTAATTACAAACAACTTAATAAAATAGAATACCATGCCAGAAGTTCAGGAATTAGTAAAAAGTTTGGCCGATAAATATGGAAGGAAGAGGGAGAATCTTCTGCATATTTTACAAGGCATTGTTGAGCAGGAGAGATACCTGTCTGATGTGGCGCTTACGGAAGTTGCCCGCGAACTTGACATGTCAGCGGCACAGGTGTACGGAACAGCAACATTCTATACCTTTTTGGACACAGAGCCAAGAGGTAAATATGTAATACGTATATGCCGTACCATAAGCTGTGATATGAAGGGTAAAAATCAGATAATACAGGCGATTGAAGATACACTTAAAATCAAGCTGGGGGAAACTACCCAGAATAAAAAGTTTACACTGTTGGAAACCAATTGTATGGGATGGTGTCATGAGGGACCTGCAATGCTCATAAACGACCAGGTTTATACCAATCTGTCTGTTGACAAGGCAATGGATATTGTAACCGATTACGTTAAGAATAAATAGTAAATAAAAAAATATAAGGAGAATCCAGCTATGACCAAAAATAAGCTAAAGAGAATAGACCTGATCTTTCATGAGGATTGCGAGTGCCGTCAGGTACTGGAAAAAACTTTCAGCAGATCCAATGATGAGATCATTAATGATATCCTTGAGTCGGGATTAAAGGGACGCGGCGGTGCCGGGTTTCCTACCGGCCTCAAATGGAAATTCACAGCTGAGCAACCTGCTGATGAGCGGTTTGTAATATGCAATGCTGATGAGGGTGAGCCCGGGACCTTTAAGGACAGGGAGATATTGTTCAAGGTGCCAAGTAAGGTTTTCAGCGGCATGGCCGTATGTGCCAAAGTGATAGGTGCAAAAAAAGGATATATATACCTCCGGGGTGAGTATCGCTTTCTGTTACCCGAACTTCAAAAGGCCCTCGGTGCTTTTCACAGGGATATTAAAGACCTTATTGATTTCGAAATCATTATCCAGATGGGCAGCGGTGCTTATATCTGTGGTGAAGAGAGTGCCCTGTTTGAGTCAATGGAAGGCAAGCGGGGTGAACCAAGAAACAAGCCGCCATATCCGACAATTTCCGGGTTTAAAGATAAGCCAACCGTAATAAACAATGTTGAAACCCTTGTTTATGCCTTCATGATATGCAAGCACGGGCCCCTTAGTTTCAAGGAGCTTGGTACTTCTGATTCGAGGGGATCCAAAGTATTCTCCGTTTCTGGTGATACCCCGATAGCAGGTATTTATGAACTGGAGCTTGGTATGTCCCTTGAACATTTCGTTGAGGAGTTTGGCGACGGCGATACAAAGGCAGTCCAGGTTGGAGGCGCAGCAGGTTTCTGTGTTCCGCGTAAAAAGCTGAAGGAGACAATAATTGGATTTGAAGGTGTCCCTACCGGCGGATCGATGAAAGTGTTCAACAGCTCAAGGTCCATGTACAATGTACTTCACAATTATCTGGAGTTCTTCGAAGAGGAATCGTGCGGACAGTGTACACCTTGCCGCGTAGGCTGTCAGCAGCTGCTTAAAGGTATTGAGGCAGTGAAAAAAGGGGAAAAGAAAGCCATATACCTTGACCAGTTGTTAAAACTGAGTGAAACAATGAAGCTTGCTTCTAAATGCGGACTCGGACAATCTGTAGCAAACTCTTTCTCTTCAATTGTTGATAATTTCAGAGAAGAGATGATATATTAATAAATCAGAATTTAAACCATTAAAAGATAAGAAATGGCTAAAAATATAAAGTTAAAAATTGACGGTGTTGATGTACAGGTTGAAGATGGAAAGACCGTATTGGATGCAGCCAGGGCTATAAATGTTCATATCCCAACTCTCTGTTACCATGAGGACCTTTGTGTTGCCGGTAATTGCAGGGTTTGTGTCGTTGAGGTAACCGGTGCAAAAGCACTTGTAGCATCTTGTGCAATGCCGGCTACTGATGGCATGGACGTGCTTACCAACAGTCTCAAGGTCCGGGCTGCCAGGAAGAACATTATTGAATTGCTGCTTTCGGAGCACAATGCAGATTGTACAATGTGTTACAAGAATAAAAAGTGTGAACTCCAGGACCTTGCAAGTGAATACAAAACATCCGGAGAGCAGCTTTTCATCGATTTAGTGCCGTTAAAGGATTACACAATAGACAATTTTTCACCGTCAATTATAAAGGATGACAGCAAGTGCATCAGGTGCCAGCGTTGCGTCCGCACCTGTGAGGAGCTTCAGCATGTAAGTGCACTTGGAGTAGCCTATAAGGGTGACAAGATGAAGATATCAACATTCTTTGAAAACCCGATGTACGATGTTGTTTGTACTAATTGCGGCCAGTGTATAAACCGTTGTCCGACCGGTTCGCTTATTGAGCGCAACTATGTTGATGAGGTATGGGATGCAATTTATGATGAGAAAAAGCATGTTGTTGTCCAGACTGCACCAGCCACAAGGGTTGCGCTGGGAGAGGACCTTGGATTTGAGGCAGGTCATGTGGTTACCGGCAAGATGGTATCCGCATTGAAAAGGGTAGGTTTTGATTCTGTTCTGGATACAGATTTTTCGGCCGACCTGACCATTATGGAAGAGGGAACGGAGTTGCTTACAAGACTAAAGAAAGCATTGGTTGACAAAGATCCGACAGTCAAATTGCCGATGGCAACTTCATGCTCACCCGGGTGGATCAAGTTTATCGAACATACCTTCCCTGAGTATCTTGACAATCTGTCCACCTGCAAGTCACCGCAACAGATGTTTGGTGCCCTGGCAAAAACATATTATGCCAAAAAACGTGATATCGATCCTGCTGATATTGTTTCAGTTTCAATAATGCCCTGTACAGCCAAGAAATTTGAAGCTGACAGACCGGAAATGCGCAGCAGTGGTTATAAGGATGTCGACTACGTATTGACTACCCGTGAGCTGGCAAGGATGATTAAGCAGGCAGGACTTGATTTCTTATCTCTTCCCGAAGAGAATTATGATAGTATCATGGGTGAATCCACCGGTGCTGCCGTTATATTTGGTGCCACCGGAGGTGTTATGGAGGCAGCATTGCGTACTGCATACGAAATAGTAACCGGCCGGGAGGTTCCGTTTGAGAATCTCAATATTACTCCTGTTCGCGGCATGGATGGTGTTAAAGAGGTTACAGTTAAGATAGAAGGTACTTTACCTGACTGGAATTTTCTTGAAGGTGCTGAGCTGAAAACAGTAACTGCTCACGGACTGACAAATGCCAAATATGTAATGGAGAGAGTTAAGTCGGGCGAAGCCGATTACCACTTTATTGAGATCATGGCTTGTCCCGGTGGTTGCATCGGTGGCGGTGGACAGCCTATCCCGACCAACATGGAGATAAGGAAGAAACGTACTGAAGCCATTTATATGGAAGATACCGGCAAACCGATCAGAAAATCACATGAGAATCCTGAAGTAGTTGCAATCTACAAGGAATTTCTGGGAGAACCCCTGAGTCATAAATCTCACGAGCTTCTGCATACACATTATAAGGCAAGGCAGAGGTATTAAGGGTTTAACAGCAGTTGTTCTGCTATGAAGGGCCGGAAGTTTATCCGGAGATTGAAATAAGAAGTGCTTGTTAACCGATGAAGTTTTGACCCGCTTCAATCAAAACGGGGTTGCCGTCACCGGCAACTCCGTTTTCCTGTATACGGCTCATAACAGATGCTTTACAGATATTTCCTGTATTCATCCGGCAGATCAAAATACTGCTTGTATTTATCCTTATCCGGACCAAATTCCTCTTTCTCCTTGTCCTTAACCCTGTAGGTGCATTTTTCCCCGGCAATTCCAGAGAAGAAGATTTCGAACTCATCTCCCTTTTCGTCAACCAGCAAAATCTTAACCAGCTTGTCATTTTCCCGGGAATTGAGTTTTGCATGACAAATCGGGCAATGGTAAAGGTATTCCTCTCCCTCCTGTATATCAAAGGATGGGTGGTGTTCGGTTGTGTAGTTCCCAAGTTCAGGACTGAGAAAGATGAGACCCAGTTTGTTTTCCCGGGTCCTGGCGGAAAACACAAGCTTGTCGCCTACTCTCAGTTGCCCGTGGCAGATCGGACACAAATAATCATAGTGCATTTTTACCTCCCGTTTTTAGTTTATTGAATGGACTGGTTACAATTCTTTTATTCTAACGGATTCATGTGACTGAACCTTATTTATGTTTGCCTGATTTATTAATTCTGCTATTCTGTTGGCTGCTTCAGTAACCTCACTGCACATACCCTCACCAAAACCAATGTCTGCCGGTTGTATCCCCAAAATGTAAACAGGCATAATGAACAGTTCCGACAATTTACGCAGGGAGATATTATGAGTATTGGTTGTTACCTCCATTAACTCTGATGCTTTGGCCAGACTTATAAAGCCGGGATCTTTCCCGAAATCACAGGCGTCAATAATTATCAGAACATCAGGTGCAAGTGCATTGATCTTGCCAATGTAATTTTCAATACCCATTTCAACGGCCAGGCTGCTTACCCTGCTGCCGGTCTTTATCCTTTCGGCAATATATACACCCACCCCGTCATCCTTTTTAAGCACATTGCCCACCCCGGCAAAAAGAATATTTCTGTCCCGTCCATCAAGTATCTGCTTCAGTGATAATCTCATAACCCGTGTGATTTAAGCTGCACCCTCCTCAGACAGTTGGGACAAAGTATGTTAAACATATCTTTTCTCTTTAGACCGTCTTCAACTCCTGTTTTTGTTTTCGCCGGATCTTCCAGCCTTAGCTTTTCATTAAGCATATTAAGGTTCAGTATCGATGCAAAAGCTTTTGGCCCGAGTTTACGGTGCAGGTAAAGGAGATGGTCTTTGGTGGTAATTATGGCATTGCAGTTTTCGCACAGCAGCAGCTCCCTCTCCTGGTATTCAACTACCTCTTTCCTGTCGGTTACAGCCATGTCAAATATTTTATCCGACAATATAACACCCTTGCCGGTAATGCAATGATTCTGACATTCTCCGCAAAATATACATTTACCGTAATCTCTTTTTATGGTACGTATACCCGTCTCCTTATTGTCTGAATTTGTAATAGCCATAGGTGGACAAACATTGGCACATGTCTGGCATCCCACACAATTTTTTTCATCAACTACAGGTTTGCCCCTGTACCCTGCAAACGGCTCATGTCCCTTTCGGGGAAATGAACTTGTATAGGCCGGACTGAACAATGATACCACAGCCTCTCTTAATTCACGAATTTTAGGATACATCATAATCTTCATCCTTATAATCATCATGAACACTCTTCTCACCCAGCTTGATGCCGAACCGGTAGGAAGCTTTTGCCAGGGCATGGGCGGCCACAGTAGCGGTGAAAAAGAGCAGCGGAATTGCCACAAGGGCCTTAATACCAATGCTTGCAAACCCATACCTTACAAGCACACCCAGCAGAATGCTGCATGTGCCCAGCGTTACGCATTTAGTGGCAGACTGCAGCCTGTTGTATACATCGGGCAGCCTCAGGAGCCCCACGCAGCCAAAAATATTGAATAGTATACCGATTGCAATCAGCAGTGTGCTTAGTATAATAATTATATCAGCCATCTTTACCTCGTTTTATTAACTCATTCTATATGTTAATGATCATAATTTTTCACTCATTTAGTTTTTTGTTTTCCAGGTACTTGGCCAGTGTGATCGTGCCAATAAAGCTAAGTATTATCCATGCGATTCCGACATCAAGTATATAGGGCCTCTCTGTAAGAATTGCTACTATGGCGCAGATGCCTACAACGAGTATCCCGAAAATATCCAGTCCCACCATCCTGTCGGCGATTGTTGGTCCCCTGATAATCCGGTAAAGACAAAAAACACACAATCCGGTCTGTATGTAAAGAAGAATTTCCAGCATCTTAGTCAAATATTTTTTTTATATAATCTTCAAACCTTCCCGAGACCTTTGCAGTGTATTCAACAGGATCTTCAGAACTTATATAAATCCAGTGTACATAAATATTATCCTTCACTATATCTACTGCTATTGTACCCGGTGTCATTGTAATCGAGTTAGCCAGCATGGCACGTGCAAATGGAGATTTTAGTGTGAGCGGAACCCTTACAATGCCTGGTTTAATAGGCATTTTCGGGTGAAGCACCCTGTAGGCAACATCAAAATTGGCTTTAATACATTCCCAGATAAAGATGAAAAGGTAGATGATGAACCAGTAATAGCGGTGTAACTGAATAAATTTGGCTACATTCTTAAAATAGTACTTTCCGAAGAAGAAAGTAGTAATACCTGCCACCGCCAGTCCGACGACAACCGAACCCGGCTCAACCGACCAGGTAAGCAGCAGCCAGAAGATGAATGATGTTATGAATAGAGCTAAATATCTCATTATATTTAGTTTGGTATAAGACAGGCCTGTATAGTTCTCATCTGCGCTCATATTGCATAGTTTCTTTCATTATCAATTGCACATTACAGATTAAGTATTTTAGTTGCATAATCTGCTGTTTCAACAAGCGTATTCACCGCCGGACCGAGAAAAACCTCCCTGATCCCCGGAAAGATAAGCAGGCTAAGCACCAGGCATAGTATAGCCAGCGTAACCATAGAGAAGCACATTGAAAAAGGCACTTCTTTCACAACCTCTCTTTGAGGTGATTTGTCATAGAAGGCATAACGCTGGAATTTCATGAAAGAGGCCAGTGTAATGATGCCGGCTATAACCGCCAGTAAGGCAAGAAGGTAGAAGCCTCCTTGTATGGCGGCTACAATGATGACAAGCTTACTGAAGAAGCCGTTAAACGGAGGCATTCCCGAAATTGCCATAGAGGCGCTGAATGATGATGCCAGTGTCACGGGCATATACCTGGCAAGCCCGCCCATCTTTGTCATATCTCTTGTTCCGGTTGCATATTCTATAGAACCCGCATTGAGAAAAAGAAGTCCCTTAAAAACCGCATGGTTGATCATATGGAACAGTCCGCCACCAATAGCAAGCGCAGCAACAGACTTGTCTCCATCTCTTGCCAGCAGTATCATTCCCATTCCTATCCCGATAACCACGTA
>SKND01000287.1 GCA_007120695.1 Bacteroidales bacterium
ATTTTACCAGAAGAATCCAGGGACTGTCAATGCCATCATCAGGAAGTCAACATTGATCAGCGGCTATGCAGAGAGGGAAAGAAACTGTTTCTTCAATAACATCCGCGACAGCATAATCCAGATCAGGGATAAACTCCAAACCTTATAACACTGCAACAAGACGGCAATACGATATTAACAGATCATTTTTCACCCGTTAATGCCGTTTTCAGGCCCGGAGACCCTCCATTAGGCGGGGTGACAATGGGAAATACTCAGTTATTGCATTCAAATTGATGATTTGACCTCCGAAGTGTGGACCGGCATCTAGTGCTCAGGTTGAAATACCCTGACATAATCGACCTTCATACGTATAAAGTATAGTTAGCAATTTGTTTAACAATGTGTTACTAACTCACGTTTTGACATTCAGCTTTCCAGTTCGATCAATTCCAGCGGGCTCGCAATAACACAGGCAGAGGGAGGAACCAAAGATATTGAATTTTACAAATCATGGATCCTGTTGTTCAGTTTCGGACAAATTACTGTACGGATACGGACGTTTTGACCCTGCTTATTCCTTTTGTCCCGTTACCGAACCAGGTTACATGGTACCGGCTGTGAGGTAATTGGCCGGTTTGGTATCTATATTGAGGTTTTTATTAAGTGAACGGATTGGGTGTGATTGCAATTAGCGTTGGAAACCATAAGAAAATCTTAAGATATGTTCAGAAACTACCTGCTGTGTATAATCAGGAATTTCATTCGCAAAAGGCAAAGTACAGTAATAAACATTATGGGCCTGTCGGTCGGTTTGTGCAGTGCATTGATCATAGCCCTTTATGCTGTTGACCAGTACGGCTACGATAAGTTCCATGAGAACGGCGATCGCATATACCGGTTCAATACCCGTTATGGTGAGCTCAATGAAGCAGTTCCCCTGGGCCCCTATCTTTTGAACCAGTATCTGATCGATGAAATACCGGAGATACTCTCCAGCATCCGCATAAGGCCTGAAAGAGGTGATGATTTCTGGTTCCGTTACGAAGACCGCCACTTTGTCGATCAAAAGTTCTTTCTTTCCGATTCCAATTTCTTTACCTTTTTCTCATTCCCGCTATTGCAGGGAGATCCGGCAAAAATATTGACTGAACCTAACTCCCTGGTTATAAGTAAATCTGCCGCTAAAATGATTTTCGGCACCAATGACCCCCTGGGTGAAACTATATATGTTCAGGGTATATATCCCACTACAATAACCGGTATAATGGCGGATTTTCCTGCAAACAGCCACTTCCATGCCTCATTCATTGTCAACAGCAGCATTGCACATGATTATTCGCCCTTCCTTTTTGAAAACTGGGGGACCTTCGGGTTCTATTACTATTTCCTTTTGGCAGATAATACAGATATTACGGAAGTAACCCGTAAAATGAATGTAGCCCTTGCTGGGGCAGCACCCGATATTGCCGAAATAGTGGATTTCAATCTTCAGAATCTCTTGGATATTCGCCTGCATTCTTCCCGGATTGCCTGGGATATTGATGCCCAGGGAAACATCACCCTGCTGAGAGGCCTGATAGCCGTTGCAATTATCATCATATTCCTGGCCACGGTAAACTATATAAATATGTATACCGTTCAGGCCACTACCAGGAAGAAGGAGATCGGAATAAGAAAGGTAATGGGAGCTGCCCGGCCCCATATATTTTTTCACAGCATGACCGAGTCATTCCTTTATATTCTGGTTTCGTTCGTACTGGCCCTGTGTATGGCTGAAATACTTATGCCTTATGTCGGCGGACTTACCGGAAAAACCCTTTCTCTGAAAGTACTGTTGGTTTACCCGAACTGGATATGGCTGTCGGGAATTATTATGACAATAGCCCTCTTGTCGGGATTCTATCCTGCATATTTAGTCGGCCGGTTTCAGCCTTCCGATATTTTGAAAAGCGGGGCTGGGTCCGTTTCCACCCGGAGGAATTTCCCCGAAAGGGTTTTAAATATCAGGTTCAGGCTAAGGCAGGTACTCACCATGCTGCAGTTTGGCTGTGCCACTGCACTTATTATTCTCAGCTTTTCCGTTAACCGGCAGCTAAGGTATATGATGGAGGTCGATCATGGTTACAATGACCCGGGTTTGTTCGTGATCTATAATCCGAAGGGTGATACTCAGGAAAGCCGGTTTTACAGCCTGAAAAACTCACTCGAATCATATCCTGAAATAGATGTTGTTACCACCGGGATGAACGTACCTTCGGAACGGCTGAATAATTTCACCCATATACGGATTGCCGGCGATGAACATGAACTGCAGTCGGGTCATATAGTCGTTTACGATGATTATCTTTCTGCCATCGGAAGCACCCTGGTGGCAGGCAGGATGTTTGAAAGGGGCTACGCAGGCGACTACAGCCGAAACGTGGTTGTCAACCGTACAGCAGCACGTTCACTGGGCAGGAATCCTGAAGAAATAACAGGCATGGATCTGATGACTCCCTGGTTTGACGAGGGCTTGCAGGTCATAGGCGTTATCGAGGATATTCACTTCTTTTCACTTCATGACCTGGTTTCACCCATGATCTTCACCTGCAATGACGAGTGGCACCAGTATGAGAAAATACTGGTATGTCCGGGCGAGGGTGGTTTGATGGGTGCAATAGAAACAACCCGGAGGGTCTGGGAAGAGGAGCATGGCGATTACCCCTTGAATTTTGCAGTTATTGAAGAAAGACGCTTGCAGCAATACAGCATGGAAATGCATACCCGGACTCTTACCGGTGTCTTTATGCTGCTTGCCATTATCATTTCTCTGATGGGACTATATGCGCTTGCTTCCTTTGTTATGACTTCAAGAGTGAGGGAAATTGCATTGAGGAAAGTTCTTGGCGCCGGCTATTTTAGTATAATGTACATGATCATCAGGGAGTTCAGCTTGCTTGTTCTGGCCGGAGCACTCCTTGCATGGCCAGTTGTTTGGCTGGCCTATAACCGGTGGCTGGAAAATTTCGCCTACCGGCAGGACATGAATTACGTTGTATTCTTTTTGGCTCCCCTGGTAGCGCTGGCCGCAGCATGGATAACTATTTCATATCATACCTGGAGGGCGGCCACTGCCAATCCCGCCGTGGCGCTCAAACATGAATAGAAAAAGTCCTAAGTTTTTCATGGCTTGAAATATTTGACGGTCTGATCTGTATCATGCCCTGTAATGTCATTAAGATTATTCCTTGCCGGAAGAAGAAAAATATTCATTGTAATACCAAAAGGGAAAAACTGATATGTGACCAGGTTTTTGTTACTGCATTTGTTACTTTGCCCGGATCTTTTCCCTGGTCTCATCGGTGACTGGAAGATCGTAGAGCCGCTCCAGGTACTTTTCAGAAATGTAGACGGTCGGCCGAAAACAATTGTTAGATTTCTGGTGGTGAATATTGTTCTAGTCCAGCAAGGAATAGCACTTTGGCTTTTGTCTCCTTACTGAGACTATTAAATTCCTGGAGTGTTATCCAATAATTTCTGACCCAGTAAGCAAGCAAGTAGTAAGCATTGCTACGTTTCAGATCATTGAATCCATTGGAAATTTCTTTGTCTTTATCATCAAGCCACCTGTAGATATTTATGTACTGGTTGTGGTGGATTTCTTCAGTGGATGAGATGGCTATCTTAGCTCGAAGTGATTCAAGAATCGCTTTGCAGACACGATCCAGCACTGCTGGTTTCATATCTTTTATTCTACGCCACTCATGTTCTGGTATATTTGGCATATGCATGAAATTTAACGTAAGATTAGGTGTCAAGTTTCACAAACTTATTAAAATCCCTTCCGGTTTGCCAATTAATACCTGAATAAAATCCTAACTGCGCATTTGCATGGAACCAGTTACAAAAAGTGCAGCAGTTCCGGGAAAATAAACTACTCGGGTATTTTTTCCGAAAAACTCAGTTTGATCGCATAAGCAAGTTCATCAGCCGGTTTTTCAGGAAGCGTAAGATGCAGGGCATAATCGTCCTGATGATACTCAAGCGGTATATACATACCCTCCTCCGGTCCGAGCAGCGATACCCCGTCCAGATCTTCAACAGCGAACACTTCCCCCGAAAGGGAAGTGATGGGAAGTATCTCATTATCACCAGGCCAGCCCAACACAATGACATAAAGGTCCCTGTTGTCCTTGCTTCTTGTAAAGCGGATATCTTCA
>SKND01000084.1 GCA_007120695.1 Bacteroidales bacterium
ATATTTGTGCAACATCTATCATATTCAAGTTACCAAATTATTTTCTATATACAATATCAGGGCATGAATAATTTTAATATGAATCTCCTGCACCCGGTCAGAATAACCATTATGGGGAACACGGAGCTCAATATCGCACAGGGCAGACAGCTTTCCGCCTTCACCTCCGGTGAGTGCAACAACCTTCATGCCTTTCTTTTGTGCGGCATCAGCGGCCAGGAGAATATTCGCCGAGTTTCCGCTGGTACTTATTGCAAGCAAAACATCTCCCTTATTGCCGGCACCCTCAACAAATCTTGAAAAGATATGCTCAAATCCATAATCATTTGCGGTACAAGTTATATAAGAGGGATCACTGACGGCAATGGCTGCAATTGACGGACGGTCATCCCTGTAGCGGCCGGTAAGCTCCTCTGCAAAATGCATTGCATCGCACATTGACCCTCCGTTACCACAGGAAATTATCTTTCCTCCGGCAGACAGGGAGCTGACCATCAGGCTGCCTGCACCGGCAATACGCTCAAGATTTTCATTGTCTGACAAATACCTGTCAAGTAATTGCCGTGCCTGCTCAAAATTCTGCCTTATTTGCTCCATGTGGTACGGTGATGTTATCAATAACTTTATTATTATTGTTAAAAGTAATATTTTTCCAACGGGAAACCTCTTTATCAATCCTTTTTTGAAAACGGTAAAATTGCTTTACAGAAGGAACCGTTGTGCTTTAACTTATATAATCCATAATCGACGAGGTCAATTACATATCTGACAAATATCATAAAAAGAACTAAACTCAGCATATGTAATCAACGAAGTTGATTTTGCATCCGTCTGTGTGTAATTTTATTAAGATACAAAATTCCTGTACATTTGTAAAAACTAAAAAAAATGGTAGGAAGATTTTTCAGGTTGCCCAAAATACGGCAATATCAATACCAGCCAAGATATTATGATGAAAGGAAGGAGGCCCTGGATAAGCGCATTGCCCAGATAAAAGCCGAAATGGGAATTGACAGCGATCAGCCCGAAGGCAACAAGTATTTCAGGGGCGATTACAAATCCCATATCAAGGGACAGATGAGAGGTTATTTCAAGCATGCCCGCCGTGAGAAAAGGACCTCCAATATAAGGCTCCTGCTTATATTGCTTGTGCTGCTGGCCCTTGCCTGGTACATCATCTATTATTAAGTACGCTTATCATTATTTTCAGGGATGGCAGATATAATCCAATTGCTTCCGGATACAGTTGCAAACCAGATTGCAGCAGGAGAAGTCATACAAAGGCCTGCTTCGGTAGTCAAGGAGCTTGTTGAAAACTCGGTTGATGCCGGGAGCAAGGTGATCAAAGTGATAGTGCGCGATGCAGGAAAAAACATGGTACAGGTTATTGATAACGGCATGGGAATGAGCGAAACAGATGCAAGGCTCTCTCTCGAACGGCATGCCACTTCAAAGATAAAGAGTGCCGGCGACCTGTTTGCTATAAAAACCATGGGATTCAGGGGCGAAGCACTGGCATCGGTAACTGCAATAGCTGAACTGGAAATGCAGACAAGGCGAAGGGAAGACGAAGCGGGTACCCTGCTGGAGGTCAAGGGTGCAGCCTTCATCAGGCAGGAGCCTGTTGCATGCCGGGCCGGTTGTAATATAAGTATCAAGAACCTCTTTTTCAATGTTCCCGCACGCAGGAAATTTCTGAAGGCCAACTCCACAGAGCTTAAACATATTATCACCGAATTCCATCGTATTGCGCTTGCCCATCCTGAAATTGAATTTTCACTGCAGAACGACGGATCCGAAATTCTCCATCTGCCGCCGGTCAATTACCGGCAGCGGATAATGCATATCTTCGGCAAAAAGATAAATCAGCAGCTCGTTGAGATCAGTACCGAAACAAGCATTACCAGAATTTCCGGATTTATAGCTAAACCCGGCCATGCCAGGAAATCGCCGGGAGAGCAGTTCTTCTTTGTGAACAAGCGATACATGCGGCACCCGTATCTTCACAAAGCTGTCACCCTGGCGTTTGAAAAGCTACTTCCTCCGGATGCCATACCCTCCTATTTCATTTATTTCGACACCGACCCGCAATCAGTCGATGTAAATATCCATCCTACAAAGACCGAAATAAAATTTGAGAATGAAAAGGCCATCTGGCAGATCCTTCTTGCATCGGTAAGAGAAGCACTCGGAAAATTCAACCTGGTGCCATCTATCGATTTCAACACGGAAGGAAAGATAGATATGCCCTACCCGAGCAAGACCAGGGATATTATTCCTCCTGAAATAGAGGTCGATACCGGCTATAACCCTTTTGAGAGGGAGCAGGGCCGACAGCCTTTCAGAGAAAGACGGGAAAACAGGCCGGGAAACAGGGATAGCGGACTCGACAATTGGGAAGAGCTTTACAAGGGTTTTGAATCGGACAGAAGAATCGTTTATCGTGACACTGATCAGCCGGACGGGCCGGAAGGAAAGCAGGAAGGTACCATTTCCGGAATGGAAGACAGAAAAGATGACAGAACAGACTTGACATCAGGCACAGACAGTAGTGATAACGATATCACTGTTGGTGCTCCTGCACTGCTCCAGGTAAAAAACCGTTATATACTGTCGCCTGTAAAATCAGGTGTAATGATAATCGACCAGCGAAGGGCACATGAAAGAATACTATATGAGAAATTCCTGAAAACTGTACGTTCCGGATCATTTATAGCTCAGCAACAGCTTTACCCTGTAAATATCGAACTCAACACACATGATTACATGCTGGTAAAAGAGCTGGCCGCCGAACTGGCTGCTTTTGGATTTGATATAAGGGAATTCGGGCCGCAAAGCATAATTGTTTCCGGTTGCCCCGTCGACGCGGGGAGTGCCGACCCGGCAATGATGATCGAAAACCTTTTATCAGAGTACAAAACATCCGGATCGGCATTCAAAGAGACTCCCCGTGAGCAGATAGCCCTCAACCTTGCCAGATCGGCGGCCATTAATTATGGCAAGTCGCTGAACAGGGAGGAGATGCAGGAGATCATCGACAAACTGTTTGCATGTGAGCTTCCCAACTATTCTCCCGACGGTAAACCGGTTATTGTGATCATCAACAGTGATGAAATTGAAAAAAGGTTCAGGCAGGCATAAGTCCCGCCCCATTACAAAAATGAGCTGCTTTAGTGCCATAATTAAAATATTTATCAACCATTTACTACATTTACAGGCTGATATAACGAACACCCGGTTAAACATACAGGGCCCGGCCTTGTTTTAATATAGACACAATTAAATTTAAATAGCCATGATGTTAGGACGATTCGGAGGCATTCCGCTGGTAGTTAAAAACCTGCTTATTATAAATATACTGATGCTTTTTGCCGATTTTGTGCTGAGCAGCAGTTTTAACATACAGCTCACAAGGATACTGGGTCTCTACTATTTTGAATCTGAATTCTTCAGGCCATACCAGTTTATCACGCATATGTTTATGCACGGGGGACTGGCACACTTGTTTTTCAATATGTTTGCGCTCTGGATGTTCGGCAGGGTTCTGGAGTCGGTGTGGGGCAGCCAGAGGTTCCTGATATACTATTTCGTGACCGGACTTGGGGCAGCGGTGCTGCACACCTTTGTAAACTGGATCGAAATTTCTTCTATGGTCAATGCCGCCAACGCATTTATCAATACACCTTCACCTGAACTATTCTCTGCATTTATAAATAATCATATTTCAAGTCCCAACAGGCAGGTATACGATTTTATAATAAGCTGGGGTGACGACCCCAACAACCAGGCCTATATAACACAAGCCGTAACGATGGTTGAAAACAGTCTCCGATTCAAGATGAATATCCCCACCGTCGGAGCCTCCGGAGCTGTTTTCGGGGTTCTGCTAGCTTTCGGAATGCTGTTTCCCAACACAAAGCTTATGCTGCTCTTCCCGCCAATACCCATAAAGGCCAAATATTTTGTTATAGCATACGGCTGTATAGAGTTATACCTGGGTCTGACAAGGCCGGGAAGCAATATTGCACATTTTGCTCACCTGGGGGGAATGCTGTTCGGTTTCTTACTGATTAAATACTGGCAGAAGAATACCAGGAATTTCTTTTGATCCTTCCCGGTGCAGCAGGAACGAGAAAATAAGTTCCGGTGAAAATTTGATGAAGGTACCTGAATATTCAC
>SKND01000053.1 GCA_007120695.1 Bacteroidales bacterium
CCGTACTTTTTCATAAACTGCTTGGCAAAAGCCTTGCTGCCCTCAAGCAACGCTCCCACACTATCAGGGCCTATAACGGTAATGTGCTTAAGATTTACAGGTAAATGGCCATTATCCGATTTACCGTTTCCTGAGTCGGATACTACCCTGCTTTCTGCAGCCTCTTCGCAGGGTGAAGGCATGTCTTTGGCCTTTTTTGACCCTTTCCCGGCAAAATAATCTTTTATCCCCTTCACCAGAGGCTCCTCAGGCCCTACAACCACAAGATCTATATTTTTTTCAAGGCAGAAATTACCAATCGCCTCGAAATCGTTTACCTGCAGCGCCACATTGGTACCCTGCATCCGGGTTCCTGCATTGCCAGGGGCAATATATAGCTTCTCAAGCAATCTGCTTTGCGATATCTTCCACGAAAGTGCATGCTCCCTGCCCCCGGAGCCTAATATCAGTACGTTCATATTTTCAAATTTAAGGCCTGACCTTTACTCTTTAAATTCATGTCTTTTTGTGTTGCACAGTAACATGGGGATCTATTGATAAGTTATGTTACGGCAAAAACTCCGTAAACTTAAAAATTAAATTCCTAACAGTTCAAAAAAGTTAATGTTAAATATTGTATCTATTTTCATACCCTTTCAGGAGGTGAACCCTTTTGCTGTCGATAGATCACAACATAAACAGATTGCTATAACAGTGTAATGATAAGCTAAGCCGGCAACATCATGCTTATTTTGCAACTATTTGTCAGGCAAATTCGTTAACTTATTAGTGTCTGATCCAGACACTGACTTTAAATACAGATTATAATTAACAATCGGCACTGTTTCACCAAAATTTCACAACTAATTATAAGGTATTTAGTAAAATAATTTATCTTTAAAGGTTTTCAATTTAACGTACTTAAATAATTTTGCAACTGAATTCGAATTTTTTAATATCATTTAATAACCAAATCGATTTCTGCACCTAACCGGACCGACTATATGAAGCATTTCTACTCCTCAATCATTCTGATAATTTTTTTGTGTGCTCAGCCCGTTCTGGGCCAGTTTAGCGGAGGTGATGGTTCCTCCGGCAACCCATATTTGATTTCGTCGGCATCAGACCTGAATGGTGTCAGGAATTATCCTGGCGATGCAACCACTTCATTTTATTTTCTTCAGACCACCGATATAG
This sequence comes from Bacteroidales bacterium, assembly GCA_007120695.1. Lineage (GTDB taxonomy): Bacteria > Bacteroidota > Bacteroidia > Bacteroidales > PUMT01 > PXAP01. The sequence continues at coordinate 1,177 of SKND01000053.1, forward strand.
ATCTTGGCGGATATTCAAACTGGGAGCCTATTGGTGGAGGAGGAACTGACGATAAGTTCCAGGGGCATTATGACGGTGCCGGATATACAATTTCGAATCTGACAATTAACAGGCCAACTACTGCCAACGTAGGGCTTTTTGGACATATAGGTCCTGTGGATGGTGATAAAGTCAATTATGTATCTATAAAAAACGTTCGCTTAGAAAATGTTGATGTAAAGGGTGCACGCGGAACAGGCGCATTGGTGGGACGAGTGACCGGGAATGAAAATACATTAATTGAATCCTGTTATGTTTTCGGTGGTTCAGTTACCGGTGATGCTGCAACCGGCGGACTTGTCGGATCTAACAATAGTTATGTTGCGGGTTCAACCACTTCCAGAAGGCCGGTAATTAATAAATGCTTTGCAAATGTTGAAGTGTTTTTTTCCGGAAGCGGAGCTGATAATCAAAAGTTTGGCGGACTTGCAGGTTGTAATCAGAAGGGGGTTATCAAAAATAGTTTTTCTCTGGGTACAGTGACAGTTGAACCAGCTTCAGGGACGGCCGAACGTGTCGGTGGGCTTGCCGGATGCATTACCCTGATAGGATTGGTTGAAAACAGTTACTCTGCAGGCCTTGTTACGGTGAATGGGAGTGTGTCTGAGGTTGGGGGACTGGTTGGTTCTGTTGGAACAGAAAATGCAGGTACTGTAACCTCATCATACTGGGATACAGAAACATCAGGGCAATCAGGAAGCGCCGGCGGAACGGGTGCGACCACGGCCGACATGAGGAAACAGGCCACTTTTTCGGGATGGGATTTCTCGGGAGTATGGAATATACTTGAGGATGAAAGTTATCCCTTTCACAGGGATGTTGATCTTTCCGGCTTTGATATTACGGAATCCATAGCACAAACTGCCGGCGAGCCTTTTGATATTAACATCACCAATGCAGTAAGTGTTGAAGGTCATACATTAAACGGAGCTTATTCAGTTGTTGTAACCAGTGATATTGGTACGGAAGGGCCTATGGAAGACGGTATTGTATATGATCATGCTGCCGTCAGCTTTTCAAATGGCGATGCAACACTTGAAGGAGCTGTACTTAAACTGGCCACTTCTAATCCCGGCCATATTCTTACTGTAGATATTGTTTCCATATTAGAGGACATGGAAACGGAGGTTCCGGTGGCTCCTGCAGATGCTTATAAGCTTCAAATAAGCCAGCAACCTGCAGCGACTATATACGGAAATTATGATGATGAGCCTGCAGGCCTGGGAACCATTGAGATCATAACCCTCGATGAATTCGATAATATTTCAACCTCCGGACTTGATGCGGAACAGCTTGTAACAGTTACAATTGAGAATATCGGTTCTCCCGGTAACGATGCGGTAATCGGGGGCACCACCCAGGTTGATATACAAAGCGGTACTGCTACTTTCAACAATATCAATATAGATAAAGAGGGTGAGGGATACACCCTGAGATTCTCGTCAGGAAGTCCGGTCGCTCTTCAACCTGTAATATCCGAGCTGTTTGATATAGAAAATATAGATGATCTGTCCGAATTCGCGGTAGCCCTTGAAGATGTGGAGGCAACTATTTATGAGTACCTGGAGTTTGGCCTTAGCATAACCGGCGCCTTGAGCAATAATGGCGAGCCACTTAGCGGCCTGGTCAATGTGATTGTTACCGGCGATCTGGAGGGGGTAATTCATAATCTGGATGTTGATTTCACCGGCGGAGCAGCTAACCTGTTTATTGCCCTTGAAGAGTTAGGCTCACATATCCTGGCAGTAAATGTATCAGGCATAAAAGAAGATGAGACATTAGAGGTTACTGTATACGAGGATTTGTCAGAATTTGCATTTTCAGTTGAATCTGGCACCCAATATTCAGCTTTTCCCTTTGAACTTTATATTACGGGTGCAACGGACAGGGACGGCAATATTATTAACAGTTTAACAAATGTTGTCGTTGTGAGCAATATTGACGGTGAGGTCTATAATGGTAATGCAGATATCGATGCCAACGGCGATGCAACAATTATAATCGCTCTCAGCGAGGGAGTTCATACCTTAACGGTAAATGTTGAGGGAATCACGCATGATCAGGTTATAACGGACCTTACTATTGCTGAAAACGAATCCGGGTTTATTGTTGCCGAAGTTGTAGGTGATAAGACAGCAGGAGTAGGGTTTAATCTGGTAATTACAGAAGCCAAAGCACTTGATGTGTTAATTGACGGCGATTATAATGTTACCGTTACAAGCGACCAGGAAGACAACGAACCATTTGTTTTTTCAGATGTTATATTTACAGATGGTGCAGGAACCGTAACAGGGGTGGTTTTGACGAAAGCTCACCAAACCAATCCGTTATTAACTCTTCAGCATACGCTTACCGTAGTTATCCAGAGTATAGATGACGAGGAACTAGTCAATGTTAATGTGACCGCTGCTGATGCAAGTCATCTGTTAATTACCACCCAACCTGCAAGCAATGAAGGTACTTATGGTGGTACAGCTTTGCCTGTTGGAGAGGTAATAGTTGAAACCCGTGATGAATTTGGCAACCCCTCTGTTTCTGGTCTAATTGATCCGCAAGATGTCACGGCAAGCATATCTAATGACGCTTCCGCGGAAGGAAACGCCGATCTCGGCGGTGATAAAATAATTGATATACAATCCGGAACGGCCACTTTCTCTAATCTTACCCTTGATAAAGATGGGATAGGATACACGATTGGATTTAACTCAACCGGATTTGATGCTGTGGTTTCAGATCCTTTTGATATGACCAAAGTGGAGAACCATATCGGATTTGATCTGGTTGATCCCGGACCGCAGGTTGTTGGTGAGAATTTCACGGTCAGGATGATAAATGCAAGATATCCGGATGGGACGCTGAGGAATGGGCTATATGAGGTTAGAATAGATGATGTTAGCGAAATTGAAGGTTTGTTTCAGGGGAATGTTAATTTTATAGATGGCACTACTTTGGTAACAACAA
>SKND01000074.1 GCA_007120695.1 Bacteroidales bacterium
AATCCTCCGCACGGTAGCCGGTTATATCAAATATCTTCTCGCTGTAGTATTTTGTCGTGAAATGCTCATCGTATAATGACCTGGATACTGCCCCGGTCAGGTTGGATGTGAGGTTTTTGACAAGTGTACGGGTCTCCTGCAGCTTGTCCTCCGCTCTTTTCTTATCACTTATATCTGTTATGATACCGTCAATGAACATTACGTTCCCGTCTTCATCATATACACCCCTGCCGGCTTCATGGACCCAGACAATCTCACCGGATTTCTTCACCAGCCTGTAGTCGAGGTCAAATTTCTTTCTTCCGGCTATTGCTTCAGAAATAACTGCCCTGGCAGATTCCAGGTCGCCGGGATGGATGACCGAAGCGAACGACATCCCTTGTCCGGTAAAATCTTCAGGTCTGTGACCGGTGATATCTTCCACCTGGTCGGTAATGAACAGCATTTTCCACTCCTCGTCGGGAAGACATCTGTAAGTAAACCCTATAAGGTTGGATATTATGCTTTTTATCTGCTCCTTGTTTGCCTTCAGCTGTGCCGTAACGGCATCCCTGGCCTTTATCTCCTCTTCCAGCTTAGCATTAAGAGCTTTTTCCCTTTCTATGAGACTGGATGCAAATTTGTTCTTTTCCTGCTCGATTTTAATTTCAGCATCAAGCCTGTTTTTCTGTGCCGCTTCAGCAAGGTGTCTTGCAATGAACCGGGTAATTGAGTTCTGCATGTATATGCAGAGCAAGCCAATAAAAATAATATATACTGATTTAAAAATGTGTGATATAGGTGAGAGTGAAATGTTTGCCGACAACAACCCGGGCGTCTGGCTGTACTGTATAAAATAGATAAGGTTAAAGCCAAACGCTGCTATAACTATCAGGTAAAGCATCAATGCCCTGTCAAGGCGGAATGTATATATCATGAATACTATCGGGATCAGGAATATGGTTGCCGTAGCCGTGGCAGCCGCAGGATCGAAAAATGTGGTCATCCCGTAAATGTGGTAGCTTATTATTGCAATATCGATGGTGCCGCCAACATATCCCAGATAGGCAGGATTGTATTTTTTTTCTGCTGCATACCAGAAAAAAAGATTTGTTATAAAGTACACAAGTATCAGAGTAACACCGTGTCTGGAGACCTCCGTGTACCCCAGCATAAGCTGTATGGTGAGGAGAGTGCCGGCCAGCATGATGAAAAGCCACCTGTAGGTGACCGACAAACGGGTACCCTTAAGCCGTTCCTCCTCCAGCAGCTCTTTTGACAACTTATGGTCTGGCAGCGTGCGATATAAAGATCTTATATACCTTCCAATCATGCCACAAAAGTGTCAAAAACCCAGTTTATAATCAATTAATTCGTGGTGAATGCCCATTTTAGCCATTTGAACCGGGGGAAAGTGAGGTTGAATTCTGTCAGGTCAGTTTTACATTCAAAAATAATTCAAATTTGCATATTTTAAGAATAAAGCGGTATCTTACAATGCATCCCTTCTTTGTGTAACCCCGGCTTAGCAGGATACAGGAGAAGAGGGATAACGCCCGGGAGGATATTCAATAGAGATTTCGAAAATGGGTTAAACCTTACTTTTATTCTGAGCACAATTTAAATGATTGGGTTACTTATTATAGGAGTTTTTCAGGCAGCACTGTTAGTGCTTCTCCTTCTCACCAAACGAAATAAGAGTGTTTCTGACTATATTCTTGCAGGGTATCTTTTCCTGTCGGCACTTTTAATATTCTTTACATACCTGGAGATCTGGAACAGGAATAACGATCTTCAACATCTTTGGCTGATCAACCTGCGAACCCCCTTTATTCTTCTGTTACCGCTTACCTGCCTATGGTTGAGAAAAGTTATAAAAATGGATCTTAACGAATTATGAATGAATGACACTACTACTTCTCATAGGTTTTTTTATGTCGCTTTTCCTCTTCGTCTTACTGATGGGGAAGAAAAACAAAATATTGGCTGACAAGGTATTGCTCTGTATATTCGCTGTTTATGCCCTGACTATTGGGGGCCCATATATCGAAATTTATAATCGTAACAATGATTTTCCATATCCTCATTTGATAAACAATGCCTGGTTATTTTTGCTGTTGCACGGACCCTTACTATGGCTTTATGTTAAATCGCTAACAGTTAAAGACTTTAAGGTTAAACACTTTCACCTTTTGCACCTTTTGCCATTTGCCGTATTTTTAGTTTTTCATATTCTTAATTATCTTTTCCTGGCCGCCGATGAAAAAATACTCTTGACAGAAAATGAACTATTCACCACTACAGTATTCTTCAAAATAAGGGGCATATCCATCGGAATTTCCAGTATTGGTTACAATATTTGGGCTTTAAGGCTGCTGCGAAAACACAGTATAAATATTGAAAATCAATTTTCTAATATCGAAAAAATCGATTTGTCGTGGTTGAAAACCCTTGTAATTGCTTCGTTAATTGTGTTTTCGGTTAACGTTTCCCTTTTCAATATCAATAATTACTTACACTTTGCAGGATTTTATGAACTTGCGCAAATTGCTTACAGTTTCTCAACCGTTTACGTGTTTTATATAGGTTATTTCGGAATCAGGCAGGGGCGAATTTTTGTTGATTACCCTTCTATTGAGATTGAACAACCCTTTGAACCAGTAAAACAAGATGAACCGGGAACAGGTGAAAAGAAGGATTATTCCCATATTATCAGCAGGCTTACTTTATTAATGGAACAGGAACAACCCTATTTAGACCCGGAGCTTAATTTGCTAAGGCTAAGTAATATAATGAAAGCCAAACCCGAAATCATCTCCGAAGTTCTCAACTCTTCGCTAAACCAAAACTTCTTCGATTATATCAATAAATACCGCATTGAGGATTTCAAAATAAAATGCCTGAATAAGGAAAATAAGCATTTATCAATAATGGGAATAGCTTACGAATGTGGTTTTAACTCAAAAGCTGCTTTTTACAGAGCGTTTAATAAATTCGAAGCAATCTCTCCAACCGCCTACATCTCAAAGGTCTCATAAAAAAGTGAGACACACTTTTCCTGAAAGTGGTACTTCAAAACCGTTAAGTGAGACTTCCCCGGTTTCAAACCGAATTAGTTTTGCTGCAAGAAACTTTTAAAACGCAGAACTATGTTACGGAAATCTTTCACGAAAACAATTACACTTGGGCTACTTCTAATGGGCGCTACAGCAAAGCATGTTATTGTTAAAACTAAAAATCAAAATAATGTCTGATTTTCTGATTTCAAGAATTAAAGATTACATTCCGCTCACCGATTCGGAGAGCAGATTGGTTGAATCACTTTTTGTAGAAGAACTCTACAAAAAAAATGAAGTGTTGCTGCAGGAAGGTCGTATTTGCAGGAAACTATATTTTATTTCCGAGGGCATTGTAAGGTTTTCACGGTTTTCAGATGGTGGTGAGAAAACTTTTGTCTTTAAGGACGAGGGCTCATTTTTCACCGATCATGATAGTTTTATGCGAAAAACAGCATCAAAGAACACTATTACTGCTGTAACACCTACCAATGTTTTCTCCATAAGCTATGAGAATTTGCAGGTTTTTTATAATGAATTGCAATATGGTGATCGCTTTGGCAGAATAGCCGTCGAACAGTTTTTAGTGATAGTATTCAATCACCTTTCCACCCTTTATTCAGAAACGCCTGAACAACGATTTATCAAATTTGCCATCCATCACAAGGAGTTGCTTCAGCGTATTCCGCAGTACTACATTGCCTCTCACATAGGGATAAGCCCACAGAGTTTATGCCGGATAAAGAAAAAAATGCTTAAACAAAAGATTAAACCACAACTCTTAAGTCTTTCGGCTTAAATAGAACTCAACAACATTCTAATTAAAAAAAGCAAAATTATGACACAGATTACATTTTTTAAAACAACAAAATTAGCATTGATACTTTTGATTATTTTCAATTTGTCGAATGCACATTCTCAAAACACCTTAACCCAAACAGTAAGAGGTACAATCAAGGATGCCGCTATAAAAACCCCCCTGATTGGTGCAACAATTATGGTGGAAGGAATCGATCCTGTAATGGGTACTACTGCGGACCTTGACGGAAATTTCCGTTTGGAAAGGGTACCTTTGGGAAGGCATAATTTCAAGATTAGCTATGTTGGATATGAAC
>SKND01000094.1 GCA_007120695.1 Bacteroidales bacterium
ATAAATGGTATTAGTACTTTTTATCCCCAAAAAATACTACCCAGTGAGAGAAATCCCAATACCACCATTACTGCTTTTTATCTATTTCAAAATAGGGCAAGCATACTACAGGCCTTTAAAGGTAATATCATTCTTGACAAAGCGGTATCTATGAAAGATTCCATCTTTCTGCTCCCCGCACAAAACAGTTTTGGTTTTGATTTTACTGCATTGGTTTTCAGTAACCCGGATAAAATAAAATACAAGTATAAACTCGAAGGTTTTGAAGATGACTGGAACAAAACATCAGCTCAAAACCGGCATGCCAACTACACCAACCTAAGACATGGAAAATATTTGTTAAAAGTAATGGCAACCAATGAAGATGGTATTTGGGAAGAAAATGTTACGGAATTATTCATTCAGATTGCTACCCCATTCTATCTGAGGTGGTACGCTTACGTAGTATATATTTTGATAGCCGTGGCAGTAATGTTTTTCTTCAGGTTCTTCTCGATAATTCAATATAAAACCAAGGATAAGCTCATACTTGAAAATGAACACAACAAGAAACTCAGAGGGTTAGATGAGCTGAGAGCCAACTTTTTCATAAATATTTCGCATGACCTGAGAACACCTTTAACTCTGATCCGTGAGCCCATCAGAAGCATCCTTAGATCGAATGATGTGAATATTACTCAAAGAAAAAAACTTATGTTGGCCGAAAAAAATGCAGAGCACCTCAACCATTTGGTTGAGCAACTGCTTGATATAAGAAAGGCCGAAAGTGGTAAAATAACTCCCAATTTCAAAACAAACGATATCATTGCATTTTCAAAAAAAATACTGGAACAATTCGAATATGCACTTGAAAAAAAGAAACTTACCGCCCAGGTTACAAGCAATGAGAAACAAATCATTACCAATTTCGATCATGATATCCTTTCAAAAGTATATTCAAATATCATTTCCAACGCAATTAACTACACTAACCAGGGCACAATAACTATATTTATTGAAAAAATCACTAAAAAACAGAGCCATCTCACCAGAAACTCCGAGTACGAAAAATATATACGTATTACCATACAGGATACCGGATGTGGAATAACCAAAGAGAACCAAATGAAAATATTCGACCGGTTTTACCAGGAAAATGCTTCAATTGGTAAAGGTTATGGGATAGGACTATCACATACCAAAGATCTGATTATGGCACATTCCGGATTTATTGATGTAGAGAGTGAACCAGGAGTTGGCACAACCATGATCGTGATGTTACCTTACCGAAAACCGTGTAGAAAAACTTTGTCAGAGGATGAAGAAAACCAGTTTCTGGAAGCAGCAGAAGACGAAAAAACAATATTGGTTGTAGAAGACAATGTTGAACTTCTTGAGTACATCAAGTCAGAATTAACAAGCGAGTTTGTGGTGTTGGAAGCTACTGACGGTGAGGAAGGGGTTATTGCAGCCTACAAGTATTTACCCGATCTGATCATAAGTGATGTGATGATGCCATACATGGATGGACTGGAACTTTGTAAAGAACTAAAAACGAACATAAAAACCAGCCATATTCCCATTATTTTACTTACAGCGAAAGTAGAAACAAACACCAAATATCTGGGAATAGAAACCGGTGCCGACGACTTTATAGCCAAACCCTTCGACCTGGAGTATCTGATGATAAGAATCAACAATCTGCTGGAATCAAGAGAAAAGCTACGCGAAAAGTTCAGGGAGAATTTTAAGATAAACCCATCATCGGTATCTGTTACCTCTTTGGATGAAAAATTCATTAAGTCAATGCTGGAAATCATTGAAAAAGGTATATCTGACCCTGATTTTACCGTAAATACTCTTGAAGAAGAACTGGGAATGAGCCATGCTAATTTCTACCGCAAGGTAAAGAGTATTACTGGTCAGTCGGGTAAGGAAATTCTGCAGGAGATACGATTAAAACGAGCCTGGCAGATACTCAATGAAAACCCTGAAATAAGAATTTCTGATGTGGCCTATATGGTCGGTTTTAGCAATCCCAAGTACTTCAGTAAATGCTTTAAGGAAAGATTTGGATACATACCGAGCGAGGTAAAATAGTTGTGGTATTGACAAAAAATATTATTCCCTGACCAAATCTTCTAAACTCCCGGTTCAATGTGGTCAGATAAAAGATACTGCATCAAAAACCAGATTTTATCTGGACACTGAGCTTACGGAAGCAGGTATCTGATTGGTAATCAGATATCATTTCTCCAGCTGCTACAGTTAGTTTATCGAACTGCTCAACGACCAGATAGCTCTTTTTGACACGGCCTCCTTTATTTATAAATAATCCAAACAGTATTTTTCCCTTTGGTTGATATTTTTTTATTGCTACTGACTAAAAGTGTATCCATTTTGAAACAAAATTTACCCTTCTTTAAGCCCTCTTAACATTACATTTACAAGTATGTAAAAATCATAATTCATCCCTGGTAATTTTTATAAAGGATTGCGGTGTTTTTCAGCTTAGTTTAAAACTTAACAAAGAAGGAGTTCGTTCTGATAGTGGAGCAAGATTATAAGGTGATGGATTGATCAAATACCGGAAGCATAGGTGTAGTATAGGAAAGATCTTTGTGATGGCTTTTTTAAGAAATATAATTATTGTTTTGGTTTGGGTGTTTTGGTTCGGTACCATTGGGTATTTGTTTTAACAGTGGTATTTTGGGTTGTAGTGTGGCAGGCTCATGCCCGGCATGGGCCTGCTTTTTATCTGACTGCAAAATAACACCTGAAAGAAACATCACAACAATTGGTTGCAAATCTACATACCTTTACCGTTGATCTGGAATCAGAAAAATGTTTAGCAATTATTGGTTTAAAAAATTCAGATCAGGGTAAGGGTGAACGTGACAGCTAAAAAATGCGAAATCTGAATTATAAACCAAAAATCAGAAAAATGAAAAAAATGAAAAAAATGAAAAACTTAGTAGTGACAATTTTTATTGTTTTCGCCGCATTGGGTGTGAAAGGTCAATCAGCACAGCTTTCCGATTATCGGTGGATACCCATAGAAGCCGAAGGCGAAGTAGTTGGCCGCCATGAAAACGGTTTTGTAGAGTATAACAATAAATTGTATTTGATTGGGGGTCGTGGAAATCCGCCGGTAAATGTTTTCGACCCAAAAACCAATACCTGGGAAACAAAAGGGTATCCTCCTGTGACCTTACACCATTTTCAGGCAGTAACATATGGCAATGCCATTTATATTGTTGGTGGCATGTACCGTGGGTATCCCAGAGAATTACCACACGAAAACATTTGGATTTATTATCCCGATACCGACGAATGGGAAAAGGGAGCTGAAATTCCCGAATCACGTCGAAGGGGTTGTGGTGGAGTGGCCATTTACAACGATAAAATCTATTATGCATGTGGTATAAAATTTGGGCATACAAGCGGAACTACCAATATGTTTGACAGTTATGACTTAAAAACCGGAGAATGGCAAGAGCTTACCGATGCCCCTCATATACGAGACCACGTACATGCCATTGTAGCAAACGATAAACTGTATTTAGTAGGCGGACGTAATTCGAGCTATCATTATAAGGATAGATTTGCAGCATTTTTTGATGCAACCATTGAACATATTGATTATTATGATTTTAAGGAAGAAAGATGGCTTACAATGGAACAGAAGCTTCCCGTTCCTACAGGTGCAGGTAAAATAGCGAAAATCGATAATTACCTGATTTATATGGGAGGAGAAGGACCTAAACCTCAGGCATATAGTGATACACAAATGATGGATTTAGAGACGGGAGAGTGGTCGCAACTGGCCATTATGAGCACAGGAAGACATGGGAGTGCTGCAGCAATTATTAATGACGAAATTTATGTAGCTGCCGGCAGCGGAAATAAAGGAGGTGGAGATCTGACAACCATTGAAAAGTTTACACCCCATCATGGCTTTAAGAAAATTTTTAATGGTAAAAATCTCGATGGCTGGCACGTTGCAGCCCCTGAAGCAATCAAAGACAAGGCGAAAAGCTTCTGGAGTGTTGATGATGGAGCCATTCTTGCCAATTCAATGGGCAGTAAAGATCATGGATATGTATGGTTAATGAGTGACAATGAATATGACGATTTTGAGCTTCGATTCA
>SKND01000404.1 GCA_007120695.1 Bacteroidales bacterium
CAAGGTGGGCAACTGATTTTGTGGGGTCCCTTATAAGAATTAGGGAGATTTCTGATTTCACATTCCGCAAAAAGTTCCTGAATGAAAATGTTCTTGAAAACCTGGTTAAGGATTACAGGAGAGCTGGCAAAAAACTTATTATTGTGAACTATGACGGCACCCTGGTCCCGTTGCATGACAATCCTGCAGCTGCCGGACCATCAAGGGAGATGCTTGATCTTATGATGGATATAGTGGGGAATACATCCCCCGATATAGTCATCTTAAGTGGCAGGAGCAGGGAGGATCTGCAGAAATGGCTTGGCGATATGCCGGTTAACCTTACCGCCGAGCATGGCACATGGATAAGGGAGTCTGATCAGAATGAATGGACTCAACTAAAGCCACTCTCAGGTGAATGGAAAAAAGATATTCTGCATATCCTTGAGATATATACAGACCGCTTACCCGGTGCCATAATCAGGGAGAAGGACTTTTCAGTCAGCTGGCATTATCATAAAGCGGATATTGAACAATCATCCTTCATTGCCAAGGAGCTGACAGATCACCTGATCAGTATTACCGCAAATATTGACATCCAGATTTTCCAGGGAAACAGGGTTCTGGAAATAAGCAGTTCGGGAATAAACAAGGGGGACCTTGCACGACACTGGCTGACAAACAATAAGTATGATTTTGTTCTGGCAATAGGCGCCGGCTGGAGTGACGAGCTTTTGTTCAGGTCTCTGCCTGAAAATGCATATTCAATTAAAGTTGGCATGACACAGACCGATGCCCGGTTTATCATTAAAGATCAGAAAGAAGTTTTAAAATTGCTGAAAACATTGAAATAGGGAAATCAGGCATGGCAGGTTTAATTTAAATATTTACTTATGCAATGCATCCGTTATTGGTATGGATCTTGCATTTATTCTGATTTATGTAAAGACCCGGGAACAATATTAACTTTGTTGCTATAGTTGCCATGGTAGCTTTTTTTCGCCCGGTGAAGTATCGTCTGTTTGAAAAGATATAATTAAAACTTTTAAATTATGAAAGATTTACTTGTATATGTCGATTCTCCTGCAAAATCCCAGTTATTCATGACCTATGCGGCTAATATTGGGAGAGATCTGGGATTGACGGTTAAGTATATATATGTTCATACGCCACCAAATTTCCCGCTTGGCATGCCCGGCAGTCTGAGCGCATCTGTAGCTGTAAGCCAGATGGATATTGACAGGGAGGTTGATAAGATCAAGTACCATTTTAATCTTCAGATCAGTAAGCTTAATGCTTCCGATCCCGGACTTCCTTTGCTGGACTTTACAATTGAGATAGGACTGCCAGGCGAGATACTCCAGGCATATTGCCGGACGGAAATGGTGGATACCATAATGCTGAGCAGTCCTAAAGAATACTCTGTTTTTTCTGATGACACAGACAATATTGATGTAATCAGGAAAGTGGGTTGTCCGGTATGGCTTGTGCCGGAGGGAATAACCTACAGGCCATTTTCCGAGATCCTTTATGCCACGGACTACCATATGGAAGATATTCCCAATCTTAAGCTGCTGGCAGCTTTCGCGTCGAGGTTCCCTGCAAATATTACTGCTGTGCACGTTTCAGGGGATACAGGTTTTGAAGAGAAGGTGAAGAGCGAGGGATTTGCTTCGATGATAAAGAAGGAGACGGGATATGAAATGATATCCTTTAAGATTTTACCTGAAAAGAAGGGCGAGCCTCTTGTTGAAGAGCTTCATAACTTTGCATTGACCATGGATGCAGATCTGATAGTTCTGTTAAGGGAAAACAGGGGATTTATTGACAGGCTGCTGCACGGCAGCCGGTCGGAAAAAATAGCCCGTCAGACTCAATTGCCGGTTCTTATCTACAATGAAAAGAGAAGGTAATAATATTGATTAAAAACCTTTGATCTTATAGCCTGGTAATGTCCTGGCGGGGCTTTGCCTGGAAGGCATGTATGGTTTAAAAAATTCACGGTGCGCGGCAAAAATAGGGCTTAGAGCCATCTCCTCCCGGGTGATAGTCCGATTTTAGAGAATTTTTTACTAAATTCTTTACAATTACATCTCCCTTACATCAAGAAAGCTGCCGCTCTCTTCTCCCCTGGCTTTAATAACCGATTCTGCAAATATCCGGGCGGCCTCCGCCGGTGCAGGCATTTCACCTGAAGTTTTTGCTTCTTTAAGTTTGTCCAGGGACGGAAACCTGGGGTCATGTGGCATTGAATAAATATAATCCTGCATTCCGCTGTCAATCAAACCGGGCGCAATCGACGAGAAGTGGGTTTCAGGCTGCTCGGCGGCATAGAGTTTAATAAGCATATTAAGCGCCGCTTTGGATATGGAATAAGCGTTCCATCCCCTGTTTCCGTAGACGGAAGCACCTGATGAAACTGCAACTACCTGACCCGGTTTATCCGGATTTGAGATAAGAAGGTCGATAAGTATTTTATTTGACCAGACATTTACATCCATTACCGGTGCTATCTCATCAAGGCTGCAGTCTTTCAGGTCTTTGATTTCGGGGAGCAGACCGGCATTAAGAATAACAAGATCGAAGTTACCGGCTTTTTTGAAAAATCCGGGAACCGTTTTTGCCATCGCGTCAAAATCAGATAAATCCTGAGCCAGAAAATGAAATCCAAGTTGTTTATCAAGCATCTCATTACTGGTCCTGCTTATTCCGTAAACGCTGTCACCTCTTCCAAGATAATAGGCAGCAAGTCCGCTTCCAAGTCCCTTGCTTGTGCCTGTGATAAGTATCTGCATAATGCGTAAAATTATAAAAAAGGCTTAGCAATCATTTAATTTTATTTATTTTTATTGTCTGAAAAATTTAACTTAATGATTAATGACTTGTATGACAGTAGTTTTAATATCAATCCTGAAGTAGCATGAAGACACAACAACTTACAGATTTCTCACGGCTATGCGTCCATACAATTACCACCAAACCGCTTAGTATTGAAAGTGCTGTTAACAAGTATGCTGCTCTCGGAATCAGGGGAATTACGGTGTGGAGAGATGCTCTCGCAGAGGATGGGGCAGCGGCTACAGGAAGGTTAATAAGGGATGCGGGACTGGAGATTGTATCACTTTGCAGGGGTGGCTTTTTCCCTTCCGTGAGTAAAGAAAAAAGAGCTATTGCAGTCGCCGATAACCTCAGGGCACTCGAGGAAGCTGCCGATATGGAAGCACCCTTGGTGGTTCTTGTTTGTGGAGCAGATTCCGGTCAGTCGCTGGAAACTTCACGCCTTCAGATCAGAGCCGGAATAGAAAATATCCTGCCAAGGGCCGAAAAACTGGGCGTCAAACTTGCTGTTGAGCCTTTGCATCCGGTGTATGCTGATACCAGATCAGCAATCAGCACAATGAAACAGGCCAATGATATGGCAAACTGGTTTAACAGCCCCTCTCTCGGTGTTGCGGTTGATGTGTACCATGTGTGGTGGGATGAGGAGCTACCGGGTGAGATAGCCAGGTGCGGCGAGAATGGAAAGATCTTTGCTTTTCATATTTGCGACTGGAAGGTGCCAGTAAATGACATACTTAATGATAGGGGACTGATGGGAGAGGGGTGTATTGACATAAGGGGGATCAGGGGACTGGTTGAGGGGGCAGGGTTTGAAGGATTCAATGAGGTGGAGATATTTTCTGAAATCTACTGGAAAACAGACCAGGATAAATTTCTTGATAAGATAACAGAGGCTTACCTGTTGCATTCGTGAAATCACATTTTTATACTTTTCAATAAAACAAGATATTATGACCAAAGAAACCAAAATCCACTCCCTGGGTATCATCATGAATGGTGTAACCGGGAGGATGGGAAAAAACCAGCACCTGCTGCGATCAATTCTTCCGATTATTAAGCAGGGAGGGTTAAAAATTAGTGACCATGAGAAAATAATGCCCCGCCCGGTGCTCGTTGGCAGGAATCCCGCAAAACTGGAAGAGCTCAGCGCGGAGACTGGAATAGGGGAGTGGACCACAGATCTTGATTCGGTTTTGAAAAACAGCGATTACCCTGTCTATTTTGATGCACAAACGACGGAGATGAGATATGAAAGCCTGAAAAAGGCTATAAAAGCAGGCAGACATATCTATTGTGAAAAACCAGTCGCACTGAATACTAAAGATTCGGTTGAATTGTACAAGCTCGCAAAAGAGGCCGGAATTAAGCACGGTGTGGTACAGGATAAATTGTGGCTTCCCGGACTTGTTAAGCTAAGGAAACTCAGGGACCAGGGTTTTTTTGGCAAAATCCTTTCGGTAAAGGCTGATTTTGGTTACTGGGTGTTTGAGGGCGATACAGTTGCTCCGCAACGTCCATCCTGGAACTACAGAAAGGAGGAAGGGGGAGGAATAATTCTCGACATGTTCTGCCACTGGCGCTATGTTCTTGACAACCTTTTCGGGCCGGTTAAATCTCTCACTTGCCTGGGAGCAACACATATAGATAAACGATATGAATCTGACGGTGCTTCTTACAAAGCTACTGCCGATGATGCTGCCTATGCCATATTTGAGCTGGAAAGCGGGGTGGTTGTGCAGATAAATTCATCATGGGCAACACGTGTGAGACGCGATGATCTGTTTGTGATGCAGGTGGATGGCACCAGTGGATCGGCAGTTGCAGGCCTGCGTGAAGTCTGGATGCAGCCTTATTCCGCAACACCACGGCCTGTATGGAATCCGGACATTGATAATCCCATGGTGTTTCAGAAGGACTGGGTTAAGATGCCACCCCATGATATTCACGATAATGCCTTTAAGATTCAGTGGGAACTGTTCCTCAGGCATGTTATAATGGACGAGCCGTTCAGGTGGGATCTGCTTGAGGCTGCCAAAGGGGTCCAGCTTGCAGAACTTGCCCTCGAAGCCTGGAAAGAGAGAAAGTGGACGGATGTACCTGGCCTGGTTTAATTAGTGTCTGTCCATTTTGATTCAGACACAGACTTTACAGACGGATTCTAATAAGAATAAATTTTTTTAATAATAATAATAATTGATTTGATATGAAGATTCACAATAACATCAAGCCAGTTGATCTGAAAAAGGATATCGAAAGATTATGGGAATTATCAGGCAGGAAGATATTGTTGATAAGAAATGAATATGATCCCGCAAAGGGTTCTCCCGTGTTTACCCGTGGAGGTAAGTACACAACACGCGGATGGACCGAATGGACACAGGGATTTCAGTTTGGCGGGGAGATAATTCAGTTTGATGCGACAGGCGAAAAGCGGTTTCTTGAAATGGGCAGGGAGTCAACCCTGAAGCTGATGGCCCCGCATATTACCCATATTGGTGTGCATGACCACGGATTTAATAATGTGAGTACATATGGTGCCCTGCGAAGGCTTTATACCGAGGGGAAGATAGAATCGTGTGAGTGGGAGAGAGCCTTTTATGATCTTGCACTAAAATGCACCGGTGCCGTTCAGGCTATGCGATGGACGAAAACGGCATGCGGCAGAGGTTTTGTTTACTCCTTTAACGGTCCGCATTCATTGTTTGTTGACACCATCAGGTCAATGAGGGCACTCGCCATAAGCCATCAACTCGGACATGCACTTTTCTCGGAGCATGATGAAAAGATCTCTCTTTTGGAAAGAACGCTCCAGCATATTGATACCACTTCCAGGTATAACATCTATTATGATGAGGGAAGGGATTCGTATGACAAGAGGGGACGGACAGTGCATGAGGCAGTATTCAACACCAATGACGGCCAGTTCAGATGCCCGAGTTCTCAACAGGGCTTTTCACCTTTTACCACGTGGACAAGGGGACTGGCATGGGCGATTTGCGGGTTTGCTGAGCAGCTTGAGTTTCTGGAGATTATAGATGATAAAGAGCTTGAAAGTTCAGGTGGAAGAGAACTGCTTGAGACAATGATGCTCAAGGCCGCAAGGGCTACTTGTGACTTTTACATAGAAAATACCTCGCTTGACGGTATACCCTATTGGGACACCGGAGCTCCGGGACTGCAACAGATGGGTGATTATACAAAATTTGCAGCAGATCCGTATAATGATCATGAGCCGGTTGACAGTTCTGCTGCCGCCATAGCGGCCCAGGGATTACTGCGACTCGGACGGCTGCTTTCCGGCCGGGGCCAGACTGAGGATGGTGATCGTTACTGGCAGGCAGGCCTGACAGTTAGCAGGACTCTCCTTGGTGAGCCTTATGTGAGCAGTGATGAAGGGCATCAGGGACTGCTTCTGCATTCTGTTTATCACCGGCCAAACGGATGGGACCATATACCTGACGGGGAAAAGATCCCTTGCAACGAATCCAGTATGTGGGGCGACTACCACATGCGCGAGCTGGCACTTTACCTTTGGCGGATAGTAAATGAAGCCCCATACTACACTTTTTTTAACGGTACAAAAAATAAGATTTAATGAAGAAAGTTGCACTGGTTACAGGAGGGTCTAGAGGTATAGGCCTCGGCATTGCAAAAAAACTGGCAGCTAATGATTATGACATTATATTCAATGGAGTAAGAGACGCATCTGAAGTAGCAGGAGTAATCAGTGATCTTGAGAACCAGGGTGCACAGGTTTTATATTGCCAGGGAGATATCAGTATACAGGCTGAAAGGAAAAACCTGCTTGATGAGGTAAAGAGAAAATTTGGCAGGCTAAACCTGCTGGTTAATAATGCCGGGGTTGCTCCTCTAAAACGTCTTGATCCTTTGCAGTTAACTGAAGAGAGTTACGACCGGGTCATGGGTATTAACCTCAAGGCTCCTTTTTTTCTTACACAGGAAGCAGCCAGATTTATGATTGAGCAAAAAGAATCAGATAGATCGTCTTCTGCTGCCATTATTAATATAGGGTCAATTTCTGCCACGGTTGTATCACCAAACAGGTCAGAATATTGTATTTCCAAAGCCGGATTTGCAATGCACAGCAAAGTTTGGGCAGTATGGCTGGCAAAATATGATATTCCTGTATATGAGGTAAGGCCTGGCGTTATCCGCACTGACATGACCTCGGCTGTTGTTGAAAAATATGATAAACTTATTGAGGAGGGACTAAATATTCAACCCAGATGGGGAAGTCCGGATGATGTGGCTTTAGCTGTCTGGTCTCTTGCTGAGGGACATTTTCCGTTTTCCTCCGGTGAAGTTTTTATGGTAGATGGCGGACTAACGGTTAGCCGGTTGTAAAAAAATCAAATAATTTACTTTTTCACAAAAAACCCGATAAACAAATAATGTCATTAACTAATTCGGAAACTCCATCAGACCCGAACAGTCAAAAAAGCAATTCCGGAAAGAAGGTTGATAATCCCCCGGTTACAAAAAGGCTTATAGGAATGGGTAGCGGGTTATTACTTTTTGTAATAATGATAATCAGTCCCTCCCCCGAAGGGTTAAGCCAGGAGGGATGGTATACTGCTGCGATAGCTCTTCTTATGGCCATATGGTGGACAACAGAAGTTATTCCCATACCTGCAACGGCTATGATTCCGCTGGTGCTTTTCCCGGTATTCAATATTTCGGGCATAAGCATAACGGCTGCTCCTTATGCCAATCCTATGATCTTTCTTTTTCTGGGTGGTTTTATACTGGCAATAGGGATGCAGGAATGGGGATTACACCGGAGAATTGCCCTGAATATAATCTATGTAATTGGCTCCAAACCAAAGAGTATCATCCTTGGATTTATGATCTCTACTGCCTTTATGAGTATGTGGGTAAGTAATACGGCCGCTACCATGATGATGCTGCCTATTTCATTATCAGTTATTCAGCTAACAAAAAATATGGAGCATAATGCTGCTGATAAATTGCAATACAGTCATTTTGCGGTAGCACTCATGCTGGCCATTGCTTTCTCCGCTAATGTCGGCGGACTGGGTACTGTGATTGGAACACCAACCAATGCCCTGCTTATCGGATTTGTGAATGAGTCATATGGTGTGGAAATATCATTTTTGCAGTGGATGCTTGTCGGTATTCCTCTTGTCATATTTGGAATGCCCCTGATTTATTTCTCTCTCACTTCCATTACTTTTCCTGTTCGTTTTAAAAGCCTTCCCGGCGGGAAAGAGTATATTGCCAGTGAAGTTAAAAGCCTTGGAAATTTCAGCAGGGGAGAGATCATGGTTGCGGTAATATTTGGTTTTACCGCGCTGTTATGGATGATACGGCCTTTGATTGAATCATGGCTTCCCGGATTATCAGATGCCGGAATTGCCATATTTGGTGCCCTGCTTCTTTTCCTGAGCCCTGTAAATATAAAAGAAGGGAAGTTCATACTTGACTGGAAGGCTGCTTCCAAACTTCCATGGGGTATTCTTATTTTATTCGGTGGAGGACTTACCCTTGCAGGGGCCATACAGCGCACAGGCCTGGCTGAATGGATCGGTGGGTATTTTGTCGGCATGAGCGGAATGCCTTTTGTTTTTGTAATTTTTATAGTTACCGGAGTGGTAATTACTTTTACCAACCTGGCGAGTAATTCTGCAACTGCAGCAGCTTTTTTACCTGTTATGGGGTCTGTGGCAATCGGTATGGGAGAAGATCCGCTCCAACTGGCTATTCCGGTAGCGGTCGCGGCCAGTTGTGCTTTTATGTTCCCGGTAGCTACTCCTCCAAATGCTATAGTATACGGGAGCGGCATTATGACAATTCCTCAAATGGTAAAGGCCGGATTATGGCTCAACCTGTTATTCACATTATTGATAACACTGCTTACCCGGTATTTGTTTATATTCATATTTGCCTGATAACCTGTTGGCAGGTAATCAGCAGGATAATATAAAAAAGAGGCATCTTCACAATGTGAGTCAGCCTCTTTTTTGTTTTGGCGGCAATAATCTGATACCGCCGGTACGGGATTATTTGTCTACTTTGTTATGCTCATGATGTATTCACGGCTTTTAGGAACGCGTTCAATGACATCGGGACTTTCATCTTCAATATAGTAATATTCGATATTGGTTTTTTCAGCAGCTTTTAATACAGCCGGAAAATCGACTTGTCCGGTACCAAGCACAACGTCGTTTTCACTTGGCGTTCTTCCGGAAAAATCACCGGTAACGCCCCTGCGGAGGTCTTTAAGGTGCATAAGCCTGAAACGTTCAGGATATCTTTCCAGAAGTTCAACCGGATCCTGACCCGGATGCACTGTCCACAACAGGTCCATTTCAAAGCTTACGTAGCGTGGATCAGTGTTTTGTACGATATAGTCGAAAAGAGTTCCGTCTTCATAAGGCCTGAATTCAAATCCATGATTATGATAGCAAAAATAGATTCCATGTTCACTGAGGATTTTGCCTCCCCTGTTAAAATCCTCAACCGTTTTTTTTGCATTGTCGATTGTGAATTCGGGTCTTTCATAGGGAATAGATGCAACCCTTACATATTTGGCACCAAGGATTTTAGCCTCTTCGGCAACTCTTTCGATATCATCAACAAGTCTGTTATAGCCAACACCATATGATGTGCAGATCATATCTCTTTCGTCCAGCAAAGCCCGCATTTCAGTGGCAGTTTTTCCAAACAGGTTTGAAAACTCGATATTGGTAATGCCCATTTCCTTTATCATGTCCAGGGTACCCGGAACATCTTCCTGGAACTGATTTCTGAAAGTAAAGGATACTACGCCCGGATCTGGAACATAAACATTGTTTGAAGTTCCGCAGGATGAAAATACGACCAGACAAGAAAAGATGACACTAAGGATCAATAAATTTTTTTTTGGTTTCATTTTTATGAATTTTATGTTTTCGAAAAGGTTCAATTTAGCTGAATTGCATGTAAAATTAACTCTTTTTTTTAAATAGCAACCATACTGCATACACACACTGATAAGTACCGGGGTATTATCATTAATTTAAAATTTTAAGCCTGTTGTCCAGGAGCAATATTTTATCCTTATCCATTTCCAGGCCGGCCGACATTCCGTTATACCGTATGGTTAATTTACCCGGAGCAGAAGCGTGGATTTGTGTTTTCGAAAGCTTTCCGTTTTCCCACTCTAATGAAACCGTTAAACCACCATGTGCACGTAATCCCCGGACACTTCCGTTTTCCCACTCATTCGGGAGTGCGGGCAATATATCAATTACCCCGGGTGCAGAGCCAATCAGCATACCTGCAATCCCGGCAGTAGTACCGAAATTTCCGTCTATCTGGAATGGCGGATGGGTGCTGAACAGGTTTTTGAGAGTGCTCTGTTCAAGAGAAAGCATAAGGTTTTCATAGGCTTTTTCGCTGTTGTGAAGCCGGTTGAAAAAATTAATTATCCATGCCCTGCTCCAGCCTGTATGCCCTCCACCATGTTCAAGCCGTTTTTCTATTGTACGGGATGCTGCTTCAAACAGCAGCGGATCATCCGGACTAATCTGATGCAGCGGATACAGGCCTAAAAGATGTGATATGTGACGATGTCCCGGTTCAGGTTCCCTGTAGTCGTCTATCCATTCCATTATCGTTCCGTCAGTCCCGATCCCCACCGGCGGCAATTTATCCAGTACTTCCAGGCACCTGGCAGCCAGCTCCTCATCTTCACCGAGCAGTACCGAAGCCCTGATTGTATTTTCAAGCACCTCCCTTGCTATCTGGATATCCATGGTAGCCCCGTAGGTTAATGTTACCGGAGTTTCTGTTTCCGGCAGGTAGTATGTGTTTTCAGGAGAATGCGAGGGGTTGGTAACCAGGTATCCGGAGGGGCTTTCAACCAGGAAGCCGAGAATAAACTCTGCCGAACCTCTGAGCAGCGGCCAGGCATACTCCCTGAGATAATCAATGTCGAGGTTGTAGGAGTAATGCCTCCATACCGGGAAGGTCATCCATGGCCCGCACATGGGAGTAAGTCCCCATGGCCCGTCCATGACACCTGTCCGTCCGAAAGGATCGGTAAGGTGATGGAATGTCCAGCCTTCAGTACCATACATCTCGCGGGCTGTGATCTCTCCCGGAACCGTCAGTTGCTTCAGAAACCGGTAGAGAGGTTCAACCGTTTCGGGCAGATTGGTGATCTCTGCCGGCCAGTAATTCATTTGAAGGTTGATGTTGGTATGAAAATCGGAGTTCCATGGTGCGTTATAGTGCTCGTTCCATATCCCCTGCAAATTGGCAGGCAGTACTCCGGGCGAGCGGGATGATCCCATCAGCAGGTATCTTCCGTACTGGAAAAGGGTTGTTATAAGGTGAGGATCCCTGTCACCCTGTCCCACCAGTTCAAGTCGCCGATCAGTAGGAATTTCAGTTTTTTCATGGCCTCCGATATCAAGTACCACCCTGTTGAACAGGTTGCTGTGGTCAGCAATATGTTCATCGAGCAATTCAGAATAAGGTTTATGAGCGATGGCGCTGGTTATTGTTCTGCATTTTTCTGCCGGATCAGCATCAGGCATGAAATCAAGGTTTTCCGGGTCATAGTTTGTTGCTGCAGTATATACAAGCATCAGCTCTGTTGCCCCTTGCACTTCAAGTTTACCGTCAACTTCTTTAATACTCCCTTCTTTTGCAAGGGCACTCACCATACCTGCAAATTTCATATGTTTTCCCCCCGGTCCCCTGAGTGGGTCATCTTCATCCTCGATCTGCCCTCGCATTAGCAGTACTCCGCCAGGAAGGCATTCTGTTACTGCATCCTTTTCCCGTTCAAGCGAAACAGTGAGGTTTACTGCCCTCTTTTCAGATGAGATGATCCTTATGATAATGGCGTTGGCTGGCGCAGATGCAAACACATCGCGCGTAAAACGTATGCCATCGCTTATATATCCGGTAGTGGCCACACCGGTCTCCAGGCAGAGTGACCGCTTATAATCAGTGAAGGGCCCCGGGCTGTCGGATGATATAAACAGGTCGCCCGCCGTCTGGTATGACCGAATACGTGGAGGAGTGCCGATAAAGTGTGACGCTACAAGCTCCTGTGCTTCCGGAACCCTCTTTTCAAAGAGTAACTGCCTGAGCAACGGAAGTTGCACCAATGCCTCCGGATTGTTATTATTAATTGGCGATCCTGCCCACAGGCTCTCTTCATTAAGCTGTATCCGCTCGTTGTAAGGCTTTCCGAAAACCATTGCTCCAAGCCTGCCATTCCCAACAGGCAGGGCTTCCACCCACTCAGATGCCGGTTGTTCGTACCAGAGATGCATATCCGGCTGAAGTTTGCTGAGTTCCGGTTCACTGCACGATGTAAATATCATACAAATAAATGCAAATACTGAGATTGGTTTGCGAAATATGTTAAAAGGAATGTTTTCCATATTATCATTGTATGTGAGATGCAGTATCACTGAAATTCAAACAATAACCAGGTGTTGGGATCCAGGATTATTTCAACAGGCTCGGAGGGTACCTCTATAACAAATTCGTGCCGCCTGAAAACAATATTGAAAGTGTGGTCAATCTCCCTGCCGTCGGAAAAAATAAATCTGATATCAAGAGGGAAAGTGAAAGCCATCTTATGTTGCTGGTTTTGTATCAGCTCCATATTCAGGTACTTTCCGCTGAAACTTGTGTTCATGGTTAATACAGGATGCCCGGCCGAATAGAGCCAGTCGTCCGAAAAGAGTCCCAGATCCGTTCCCGAAACCTCCTCAAAAACTTCAATCAGATCTTCAGTCGCCGCGCTCCCCAGCCGATACCTGTCATAATACTCCGCCAGTCCCCGAACCACCTGTTCCTCTCCTATTTTCCTGGTTAGCATGTGAAGCACCCATGATCCTTTCTGGTAGGAGTTTGGATTCAGCAGGTCAGTATAATCTTCCGGATGGTGATCGACAACAGGTGCCAGCCTGGTCTTCGAATACCCGATAATACGTTCGCGGTGAGATAACATCCTGTCATTGAATTCCTTTCCGCCCTGTTTACGCAATATATACCTGTCAGTAAGCCATGTTGCAACTCCTTCGCTGAGCCACAGATGAGCCCACTCTCTTTCCGATACCGAGTTCCCGAACCATTGATGAGCCATTTCATGTACAATCAGATTCTCAATTGATTCCTCTCCGGCCACAGATCTCTCGTTGTAGAAAATATTTCCCGCATTTTCCATTCCTCCGTAGCGGGTGGTGGATTGCACATTTGCAATTTTTTCGAAAGGATAAGGGGCTATTTTATCAGAAAAATACCTCAGGATAGAGGGGGTTGCTGAGAAGGAGCTTAATCCTTCTTCAATATTTCCTGGATAGACCCAGTTTGACCAGGGAATACTGTCTATGTCCTGCATGTACTCAACAGCAAATCCGGCGGCTGCAAATACCATTACTTTAGTGGGAATTGGAACATCAGAAAACCAGTAGTGCGTAGTTTTTTTCCCCGGAAGGTTTACTTTTCTCCTCAGGTTTCCGGTCGCTATAACCTGGTAATGAGATGGTGCCGTGATGGTAAAGTTGGCTTTTGCCCTGAAAGAGGGGTGGTCAAGGCAGGGAAACCAGTTACGTGCCCTGTTTGGCCAGTTATCGGCGAAAAATGTCCTTTCGCCATACATATTGTCTGATATTATCAGTCCGTCTTCGGCTATGCCTTTGTAATATACCTTAAAGACATGATCATTATGCGAATCATGATCGTAGACCGGCAGTTTCAGGATGTTGTTTTCGTGCAGAAATCTTAATTTTGATCCGTTCTTCACTACACTGTCCACTACCATCCCGTTGCCGTTACTTTTCAGGGATATAAAATCCAGGAAAATCTCATTAACCGGCTTCTTAAGCATTACTTCGATTTCGGTAGCACCTTTAATGGCGTTTGTGGTATCATTAACTTCAATTTCGATACTATATCTTTTAATATCAAATGATTCACGCCGTTGCTGATATTCCTGGGCTCCTGCAGTTAGCGTAATGAACAGCAGGAACGGTAAAAAACGTAAATTATTCAAAAAAGAACTTTGCTTTTGCTGAACTAGAGACATATCGGGTATGATTAAAATTGTGCAAATAAAACGGACAATTTACAAAAAATTGTTTTGAACAACTGATCCGGGGAATACTAAAACATCATTTTTTACCCGTGAATTTCCTGTTACCTTATTAAATAATAATAGGTCAGGTACTTAATAATAGTTATGGTGTTGGGAAATTCAGTTCAGCTGATAGCTTATCCTCAGTCCGGCTGAAAAATTAAGGGGGTTTCCCGGATAGTAATACCTTGGTGGCCTGTTATGGAATTCAGGGGCGTTTACAAGTATCATAGATGCATACCTGGCATCAAAAAGGTTTCCTGCAGATATCCACCCGTCAGCCATCAGATTACCTGCGATCTCTCTTTTATATCCAATGGTGGCATTAGTAATAAAA
>SKND01000231.1 GCA_007120695.1 Bacteroidales bacterium
ACTTGTGAAAAAATTCTTAGATTGCTCATTGTTTTTTTTATCATCATAAAGCTATAGATTTATATCTTTATTCGCTGATACAAGTGGCAAATATATGATTTTAAAATATTCTAAATGTTTTTTTCCCTCATCTGAAATATAATCGATAAACTTATCAAAATAAATAATTAAAACAATGGATAGAATGCTCAAAGGATTATTATTGTTGCTTTTTCTGGTTTTACAAACAGGTTGTTCCAATGAACCGGAAGTTGAAAACTGGAATTATACCGGCAAACAAGACGGCAGATCTGAAATCATCAGAGACCCCTTAAGTCCTGTGAGAATCCTATGGTTGTCTGACGAAACCGGGCATTATATACAAAATCCCGAAGCATTGCTGGAGGAAGGTATCGGGCAGGCAGATCTTGTTGGAAGTAATCTATGCACGATGGTTGGTAACTCAAATAATAACCCGGCCATATTGCTTGATTTCGGGAAGAATATCCACGGAGGGTTAGAGATTGTTACCGGCATGTTCAAGAACAAAGATCCAATCAAAGTTCAGATAACTTATGGTGAATCGGTTACTGAGGCTATGAGCAGTGTTGAAACATCAACGGCGACCAATGATCATGCCATGCGTGATTTCGAATTATCTCTTCCCTGGCTTGGAAAAATTGAAACCGGCAATAGTGGTTTTCGCTTTGTAAGGATAGAGTTGCTCGATACAGACCGGGTTTTATTGCTTAAAGAAGTGCGGGCTCTCCAGGTGTACCGGGACATTCCCTACCTGGGCTCTTTCCAGTCCAATGATGAAAGGTTAAACCAGATTTGGATGACAGGCGCCTATACTGTGCACCTGAATATGCAGGAATATTTATGGGATGGGATTAAACGCGATCAATTGGTTTGGGTTGGAGATATGCATCCTGAAGTGATGACTATTCTGGCAGTGTTTGGATACAATGAAGTGGTCCCGAAAAGTCTTGATATGATCCAGGCAATAACAGCCTTGCCAGCCTGGATGAATGGCATCAGTTCCTATTCCATGTGGTGGATACTGGTTCTGCATGAGTGGTATATGAATACCGGTGACCTTGATTATCTGGAAAAACATAGGGATTATTTGTTTGAGCTACTGGAAGTCCTGGAGTCCAAAATTGATGAGAATGGAAAAGAGAACCTCGATGGTCACCGGTTTCTTGACTGGCCAACAAGTCCAAACAGACAGGCTGTGCACGCAGGATTGCAGGCGATGATGGTGATGACTTTTCAGGCAGGTGCCGATATTGCCGGGATATTTGGTGATAATGATAAAAGAGACCATTACCTTAATGTCGTCACCTTATTGAAACAACACGTACCTTCACCCAATGGAAATAAATCTGCAGGTGCATTGATGTCATTGGCCGGCATAGCTGACTTTAAAGCCATGAATGACACATTGTTATCTGTGAACAGTCATACCGGAATATCCACCTTTTATGGGTATTATGTGTTAAATGCCAGGGCAGAGGCAGGCGATTATTTGGGTGCAATGAACTTAATCAGGGATTACTGGGGTGGAATGCTGGATTTGGGTGCAACCACCTTCTGGGAGGACTTTGATCTGGCATGGATGGAAAATGCCGGACGCATTGATGAGTTTGTACCTGAAGAGAAAATTGATGTACATGCTACATATGGAGATTATTCTTATCTTGGCCTCAGGCATAGCCTGTGTCATGGCTGGGCATCAGGTCCAACCGCATGGATGACCAGATATGTACTCGGGATACAGGTTATTGAACCCGGATGTAAAAAGGTATTGATCGACCCAAACCTGGGAGACCTTGAATGGGCAGAGGGAACATTTCCAACTCCCTATGGTTTAATATCTGTAAAACACGAGAAAGACAGCGAAGGAAAAGTGATCTCTCAGGTTGATGCACCTCCGGGTGTTGAGATTGTTTTAAAATATAATTCTTTTTAAAAATATTACCCATGAGTAAAATTATGCCTTTAGAGGTTTTGTCCGGCATCAAAGATGCCAAACCATCTCAAAGTATTGATGAGCTGTTTGATGTTGTAAGTAAAGCATATCATCATGATTCAATTGATATGCCTGTAAAGATTGATGAAGGAAATATTATTGTTACGGTCGAAAATTTGCGAAATGATGTTGTTATTGAAAGTACAAACCAGGAAAAAAGCTTGATAATGAACAATTTTCCAAAGGAAAAAAATGGGTTTTTAGTCGTATCAAAAGTTATTGAAGGATAATTATGGAGTCAGAAATACTAAAAGTTCATAATGCATTAATAGCAAAGAATATTTTCTGCACTGATCTAATTGCAGAGAAAATTAGTGCTATTCGAAATAGCTCAAACAACACCGCCAATTTCATATTAGATGATGTAGCTTTAGAAATGGCATTAGCAGTTGATAGTAAGATTAAAAACGATGAAGAAATAGGTTTTCTTGAAGGAATTCCATTTGGGTTAAAAGATGTTTATTTACTTCAGGGTTGCAATGCTTCAGGAAGTTCAAAGTTTCTAAGAGACTACATTTCACCATATACAGCAACAGCAATTAAAAAACTAATGGATGCTGGTGCTATACCTATAGTGAAAGAAAATTGTGATTGCTTTGGGCATGGTAGTACGAGTGAAAATACATTTTTCGGACCAGTCAAAAATGCATTAGATGAAAATCTTGTTGCTGGTGGGTCAAGCGGTGGTGGTGCAGTGAATGTGGCGAAAGGATTTACTTCTTTTTCAATTGGTGGCGATACAGGGGGTTCAATAAGGCAGCCTGCGGCATTTAACAAAGTTTATGGGTTAAAGCCCACCTATGGCAGAATTTCCAGATTTGGCATAATGGCATATGCTTCATCTACCGATTGTGTAGGTCCTATAGCAAAAAGTTTAGAGGATATTAGAATTATTACAAATGTTATGAGCGGCAAGGATCTTCACGATTTGACAACAATTGATTCTATACCCATACCCGAAAGCATCTTTAGTGAGAAAATTGCTGATAATGAATTTTGTTTGGGTTATTACAAATCCTTTTTTGCAAATGAAAATATTGATCAGAGCATTAAACAGGACTTCGAAGATATGATCAATAAGATCCTGAAAAAAGGTATAACGGTAAAGGAGTTAGAATTTTTTGATACAAACATATTAGTTTCAACATATTATGTTCTGGCTATGGCTGAAACAGCCTCAAATTTAGCCAGGCTTGATGGCACAACTTACGGAGAAAGGATACAGGGAGAAGGGATAAAAGATGATTGTGCTATAAGCAGATCCGAAAATTTTACTGAAGAAACAAGGAGGAGAATTGTTGGTGGGACACAAGT
Organism: Bacteroidales bacterium; assembly: GCA_007120695.1. Lineage (GTDB taxonomy): Bacteria > Bacteroidota > Bacteroidia > Bacteroidales > PUMT01 > PXAP01. The sequence continues at coordinate 3,329 of SKND01000231.1, forward strand.
ATTATCCCATGGGTATTCTCACGGAATTTACACAAAAGCAAGATTCTTACTTCGTGAAATACAGAAAAAATTTCAATCCGACTTTTCCGATGTAAATCTCATTATTTCTCCGGTAACTCCTAATTCTACCCCACGCATAGGTGAAAGCCTTAAAGATCCATTGCTGATGTATCTTTCAGATGCATATACCGTAGGGTTTAGCTTAGGTGGGCTTCCTACACTTACGTGTCCGTTTGGTCAGGGTGTTCAGGTTACTGCTGACAAAAACAATGAAGCTCTGGTTTTAAAATTCGCTCATTATTTAAAAAGCATTATCTAATGGAATTAAATCCTCTGAATAAAGAACTTAATAAAAATAATCTGGAGATAGTAATTGGTCTGGAAACACATATCAGGCTGAACACTCTTACAAAACTATTTTGTTCATGCCCTAACAGAGAAGACGATAAACCAAATAAAAATATATGTTCTATTTGCACCGGGCAAATGGGGGTTTTACCTTCCTTAAACGCAGAAGCCTTACGTAAGGCAATTCTATTTGGAAAGGCAATTAATTCCACTTTTTCAAATAAGATTATTTCATGGGATAGAAAGCATTATGAGTATCCGGATTTACCAAAAAACTTTCAGCTTACGCAATTTCAACATCCAATTATTCCAGATGGAATTGTTGAATGTTATCGCAACGACGGTTCAATTTTTAAAGTTGAAATTGAGCAGGTCCATATTGAAGAAGATGCAGCAAAACTAATTCATGAGACAAATCAAACCTTAGTTGATTTTAA
>SKND01000064.1 GCA_007120695.1 Bacteroidales bacterium
CCTATGGTATTATATTTTAACGAAAATCATAAAATTGATTTTTACCTGACCGATGCCTCTGCCTGGAAACAGGAGACTGAAGCTGGATTATCCCTGTCCTTTAGGATGTCTGAAGTGGACAGGCACGGCGACTATTACGGGTTCATGGTGCTTCGGGTACCTGTGCAGGAAATAATAGCAGGTCATTCTCAGCAACTCAAAGTAGCAGGCGGCGATGCCGGCTCCAATTCATGGTATATGACAATGAAGCGGTCTCTCGACAAGGAATTCAGCATTAAACCGCTGCCTGCATTAACCAGTCATAATGGCCGGGATATGCAATTGCTTGAACTGGGTATTTTATATTTGGGCGACTCTGCAGAGGCCGGGTTTAAGCTTGGCGATGAATCACATAATATTCAACCCGGATTCGGTTATAACCGCGTAAGGTTCCATATTCCTCCGGTGGAAAAGGAGACAGAACTGGAATTTCACCTTACCGGTGCAGGCTATGATCAAAGCGGCAAGATAACTGTCGATCCGGTCAGGAAGAAAGAGGTCAGTTTTGTGCAGGCCACTCATACCGATATCGGCTATACCAGGCCTCAAACCGAAATACTCGGTGACCATCTGAGGTTTATCGATTATGCCCTGGATTATTGCGACCAGACCGACCACTATCCGGAGGCTTCACAATTCCGGTGGGTCTGTGAGGTTACCTGGCCCGTAAACGAATTTTTACGCAGCAGACCGGCTGATCAGGTGGAAAGGCTGAAAAGGCGTATCAGGGAGGGCAGGATCGAGGTAGCCGGCATGTATGTGAATTATGATGAGCTTCCCGATGAGCAGTCTCTTGCGGCTTCAATGGCTCCGCTAAGGAATATAAAATCTCATGGTATTGAGGTCAAAACCGCGGCACAGAATGATGTGAACGGAATAGCCTGGTGTTTCAATGATTATTTCACTTCAGCAGGCATAAAATATCTGAATATGGGCACGCACGGCCATCGCGCGCTTATCGCTTTCGACAGGCCAACTGCCTTCTGGTGGGAATCGCCCTCCGGCAACCGGATCCTTGCATTCAGGGCCGAACATTATCATTTCGGCAATTACGGCCTTGGCATAAACAGCGGGCATTTTGAGATATTCGAAAGAAATTTGCTGGACTATCTGGCGGAGCTTGATGAAAAGGGTTATCCTTTCGATGATGTAATGGTTCAGTATTCGGGATACCAGACTGACAATTCGCCTCCCTCGATGATGCCCCTGGAGATGATCAGGATGTGGAATGAGAAATATGAATGGCCCAGGTTGAGATCTGCCCTGTTCAGTGACTTTTTTGAAAAAATAGAAAAATCATATTCAGATGAGCTTCCTGTCTATCGTGCTGCCTGGCCGGACTGGTGGACGGACGGATTTGGATCGGGTGCCCGGGAGGTTGCGGCAGTCAGGCAGGCTCATGTTGATATTATCGCAGGACAGGGAGCAGTTGCAATGGCCAGGCTGCTGGATAAAAATTTACCGGAGGGAATTGATACCCGCATCGACCTTGTAAATGATGCCCTGCTGTTTTATGGTGAACATACGTTTGGTGCTGATGAAAGTGTATTGAGGCCATTCAGCCGCGCAACCCTGGAAATGCGGCGACTTAAGGAATCCTATGCATGGGAGGCTTCAAGAAGGGCAAGGATGGTACAGGAAGAGGCACTCGGACTCCTGCAGGACCTTGTTTCGCCTGAAGATAAAATGAGTCTTGCTGTTTTTAATACACTTTCGTGGGAAAGAGACGGATATGTGACTGTTTTCCTGGGGCATGACAGGGTTATGCCAGGTAGCAGCATTCAGGTATATGATATGAAGGGAAAAAAATTGCCGGCGCAGTTGTCGAGGACAATCCATAGCGGCTCATACTGGAACATCCGGGTAAATGATCTGCCTGCATTCGGTTACAGGAAATTCATCATCGATGTAGATGCTGATCAATCCGGTCAGGGTGATGACAAATACGCTCAGGTTAATGACAGCGACACAAAATCAGTTGTGTTTGAAAATGAGTGGTACCGTGTAGGGGTAAACACAAAGGGTGGAGTAGTAACAGGTATATGGGATAAAGATTTGGGCAGAGAGCTTGTTGACAAGGATGCTGAATGGGGATTCGGTCAGTTTATTTACGAAAGGACAGCCAACAGGCATGAAATGGAAAGTTATTATCTTGAGAATTATGAGCGACATGCACTTGATTCGGTTTGGTTTGATTCATATACGGAAGAAGGAATATGGAATACAATAAGATTCAGGGGGATTACCGCAGCCGCCGATCCGGTCGATGCATTCAGCTTTGAGATAAGGATTTACAACGATGAAAAAAGAATTGACTTCTCCTATACTATAAACAAAAGATCGGTAACCGATCCCGAAGCCATATACGTCTCTTTCCCCTTTAAGGTTGAAAGTTTCGAAATTTATTCCGATGTGCCGGGAGGTACTTTCAGGGCAGGTGTGGAGCAGATCCCCGGCTCGTCTAACGACTGGAACACCGTGCAAAACTTTGTTTCGGTACGCAACGGTGAGATGCAGATTATACTTGGCAGTCACGAGACTCCGCTTATGCAGTTCGGCAATATAAACACAGGACGGTATGAGGCAGGCGCAGAACCTGAGTCTTCCCATATCTACGGTTTCCCCATGAACAATTACTGGGTGACCAACTTCAATGCAAACCAGTACGGTGAATTCAGCTGGAGCTATTATTTTACATCGGGAAGCGATACATGTAATTCGACTGCGACGAAGTTTGGTTGGGAAAACAGGATGCCTTTTCTCTCCAGGATCATGCCCCCGGGAGTTCCTGCTGAGGAGAAGTCCCCCGAAAATTCAATACTCTCAGACTTTCCGGATAATGTCCTGCTGGTCAATGCTTCTACGGCGACCGATGATAGGGGTATACTGCTACATTTGAGAGAAACCGCGGGCAGATCTGTAAGTTTTATTCCGGAATCTTCCTTAAATAATTCTTTGCTGATCACCGAGACCAATGTGCTGGGTGAGCCTCATGAAAAAGGGCTTTTGCGTGAGATTACCCTGAATCCATACGAGACAAAATTTGTCAATATTGTATTTAATGATTGAAAATCGATAATTCCGCGGACTGGATGCCGTTGAATTCGAAGATCAGGAATATGGGGTTATATGGTGAAAGGTGAGGAGCGTTTCTGGCTCGGCCCCGAGGGTGGACCCTATTCTATTTTCTTTGAGCAAGGAGATGAGCAGGAGTTTCAAAACTGGAATGTGCCTGCGGTTATTGATACAGAGTCCTGGGATATTGAGTATAGTGACCGGAATAGTGTTAAATTTACCAGGGAGGCCAGCATTTCAAATGCGAGTGGGACCGTTTTTCATTTCGATATCGAAAGAACTGTATCACTTCTTTCAAAATATGATGTATCCGAAGTGCTAGGCATTGATATTCCTGATGATCTTCAAATTGTTGCATATGAAAGTGACAATGTGATTACAAACCTTGGGGACCAGGAGTGGACCAGGGAAAAAGGATTGCTTTCTATCTGGATATTAAGTATGTTCAATCCTTCTCCTGAAACCACAGTTTTTATTCCTTTTAATCCGGATGGAGAAGGAGTTATTGTTAATGACGATTATTTCGGGAAGGTACCTGCTGACAGGCTTATTGTAGATACAAATGATAATATGTTCTGGTTCAGGGCAGATGGCAAATATCGCAGTAAGATAGGGATTCCGCCCGGAAGGGCAAAGGAGTTATGCGGAAGTTATGATCCTGAAAGGAAGGTGCTTACCCTTGTATGGGCTTCATTGCCTGGGGAACCTGGTATTTATGTTAATTCCAACTGTGGGGAACAGAAAGACCCTTATGACGGAGATGTTATTAATTCCTACAATGACGGGCCTCTGGATGACGGCTCAATCCTTGGTCCCTTCTATGAACTGGAAACCTCTTCCCCGGCTCTTGCTTTACAGCCAAATGAATCGGAAGGTCATGTTCAGAGAGTAATGCATTTTGAGGGTGAAGAGGATGATCTGGCTTTGATTGTAAAGGCTCTTTTTGATCTTGAAATTGGTGATATTGTAAATAAATTTTAA
>SKND01000110.1 GCA_007120695.1 Bacteroidales bacterium
CTATTGATCCTGAGCGGGAATATGATGCAGCTTATACTATCTCAATGAATTCAGGGGAGACTTTAATTGAATGGAGCAGGGAATCAAAAGCAGGAAGGATAATTTGCATTGATTATTTTGGTACTGATCAATGGAACTGCTGGAATGAATTCCTGCAAAATACAGACTGCCCTAAATAACTTCCTGTTCCAGTATATTTTACGGGGTACACAAAAAAGAATTCTCCCGGAAGTCCGGGAGAATTGCAGCTAATGTTAAAGGATAAATTCTTAATTAGAGTCCGTCTATAAAGTCAGTATCTAAATCAAAAGATTCTGATGCAAGGCTTGCGAAGTCAAAAAAATGGAGTTTTCATCTGGTAAAGGAGCCTTTTTTTGACTAGTGTAACGCAGCAGGTGGATATTATGGATAGACACTAATTAGTTTTTAATAAGTTTCCAGGTTATCTGACCCGCCAGATTTGTAATTGTTACCGACTTAATATTTCTTGTGATGTTAATAGTAATATGATCGCGGAACGGATTTGGAAACACTGCCAGACCAGGAGGGTCTATCGTCGCGACGGTGCTTACGATGCTGAAGTTGGCAGTTATACTTATGTTGGAGTTCATCGTTATTGTTTCGGTTGCATTATCAGAATCCAGGTCGCCTGTCCATCCGTTAAACTCCCAGCCCTCATCAGCTATTGCTTTTATTACGACATCCGATCCTTTGGCAATATCGATTGCATCCGTGTAAATCGTTCCGTTAATCTCAACAGTACCGTTTCCCGTTATGTTTATGATAAGTGTGTATTCCATCTTTAAATAAACTTCCCAGATATTCAAATCTTCATCCCATTCGGAAATGTAACCTTCAATAATATTGCCTTCGCCGTCATATATCTGCTCATGCCGTGTGTCTGGAAGCCAGTCATCTATAGCCCAGTCCCATTCGGAAAATATTATGAATATTGTGTTTCCGTCCTGATCATACTCAAATTCAGTTTTATAGTCTTCGTACCACTCTTCAGACGAAGGCTCCGGCATTAAAATGCACAGGTGTAATTACTCATTATACAACAAATGCCATCACGTAGTATCCTGTTATTCCGTTTTTGACCAGATAGCCTGGGCATCGTATGTCCGGCCCTTGCCGTCAAATCGACCATGTATGTATCCCCTGCCGCCGCTGTAAACAGGGATCAGCTCCGGGTTACCCATAAGCGCAGCTTCAAGGCTGAGAAGGGCTAAAGGTTCTATTGCGTTGAAATTCGCATTTATATGATTGGTGTCCGGAAGAAAATAGCCCTTATGGAAACTCCTTTTGAGAATATTGTCCCCTATTACTTCTGCCAGTTCAAGAAAGACTGGATTATCAACCGCACGACTTACTTCCAGCAGGGCAAACAAGGCATATGGGTTTGAATTATCTGTTTGCAGGTTCAATCTGGTATCTGTGCCGGGCTGAACACCGGGATCCCCCAGTCCCAAACCCCGGAACATGGAACGTACTGTTTCCCAGATAATTTCATCGCGACTCAGCCTGTAAGCCCTTGTAAAGGAAAATAAAAACTGTTCATTTGCTGTGAAAGGCTCCAGAACCCGGCCCTCTTTTCCGTAATAGCCGGTACGGGGAAATTTATATCCGGAAAGATCTGTTCCGTCGGCCCACATTGGCTTAAAATGATTGTTTGCAGGATCATAGGCGTGCCGGGCATATGATTTCATGCCTTCAACTGACCAGTCAAGAAATTCTTTTCCCTTTTCTCCAAGGCGTTCACTTAACTCAAATTGAATAAGCTTAGGCAGTGTATAAATACCTCCATGGAAAAGGGCCCAGCCTTCCCGGGCCATACCGGGAAAGTCCTTTCCAAATTGATTCTCTGCACGATCGCCATAGGATGACCAGGTAAGCCTGCCCTCAAGGGGACCTTCTTCGGGCGGGTTTTGGCGACGAACGGGTTTGCTGTACTGGTATACTCCCAGGCCTGTTTCCGGATGCCTTGCCCTTACAAATTGTTTGGCTAAAAGTTTTGCCCAGTCGAGTGCTTCTGATTCACGATTTAAATAATAAAGAATTCCTCCGGCATATATCAGGTCCGATCCCGCATTTATAAAAGTGAGGCCATCCCCTTCAAAAAAGGGTTCAGGCTGAATGAATTCATTGTCCCACAGATTTCCCATGGCCAATCCGTATTGTCCGTGCCTGTTCATATCCAGCCTGCTCCAGTCGAATATATGTGCGTTCCAGAAAGCCCTCAGAAATTCTACTGTAGCCTCGCTATCTACTTCCCACATCAGGTCATAGAACGGGAAATTATTTTTGAACTCATGGCAATTGGCATCAAAATGGCCTATGGGCTCCAGCGTATTCATATCGATTATCTGGTGCCCGCCCCACCGGAGTAATCCGCAATCACTCCTCAGGTAATTAAAATGATAGCTGATGGCTTTCGTGGCGGCATTACGAAATTGTTCATCGCCCGTGAGATTACTCAATCCTGTAAGAGTGCGGAAAAGATTTTGTTGGTTTGCCAGATTATGAATAATAAAATGTTCTCCTTCAAAAACCCATTCAACTGGCTCTCCTGTATGTATATTAATTCCATCGGCCAGCAACGGTGTAGATTGTCCGCTCCAGCGATCACTGCCGCTGGCAATTACATTTTCGGCGAAAAGCTTAACTGATTTTAGACGCTCACTCTCTGCCGGTGCCTGTGGTTGAAAGCTGCAGGAAATTCCCACGATTAGGATCCCGGTAAAAGTGATGAAATATTGCCGGATGTATTTGTGCAGTTTACTCAAAGAATCATTGACTGTACTCCATGTCTTATAATCACGACTGTTCATCATAATTGACTATTTTGAGATTAATATTGCAAGATATAATTCTTTCAGAAATTTTGCACCATAAAAATCCCGGTGCATCGTAAGTTAATTGTACGGAAGCCAGGTTTGGAGTCATTTTGATATTGGGGGACTCCTGACCTATGTTGAGCTTGTCTGGGTCGCTCATCAGGTTAGTTGGTATTAATCATTAGATTAAGTTAATTTTTTCTGATAAATTGCACTTCATGGTAAATTTAAAATAATAAAGAAATGAACCGAAAGGAAGCTCTTTATAATCTTGTAGCCGGAAGAGAGGCTGAAGGTGTAATTTTTGCACCCATCCTGATGCATTTTGCTGCCCGCCAGATCGGGAAAACCTATGGTGAATTCGCTTCCGACCACAGGGTTCTTGCCAGGGCAAATATTCATGCAGTAAGGGAGTTTGGAATGGATATGGCATCACTTATATCCGATCCTTATCGCGAAACCTCCGCCTTTGGTGCAGAAATTGAATTTATTGACGAAGGAGTTCCCAGGTGTCTTACCCGGGTAATCAACTCTCCCGTGGATATCCACAACCTTGATATTCCTGATCTTTACAATAACTACAGGACCCTTGACAGGATAAACGGGGCAAAGGAATTATCAGGGGAACTGGGTGATGAAGTATCGGTGGGAGGATGGATAGAGGGGCCGCTTGCTGAAGCCTCAGATCTTGCGGGAGTAAGTGAGATGCTGCTAATGCTGATGATGGATCCGGAAAATGCTAAATTGCTGATGGATAAGTGTGTTCTTGTTGCTAAAAATTTTGCAAAGGCACAGATAGATGCCGGATGCGACCTTATAGGAATCGGAGATGCCATATGTTCACAGATAGACCTTGACACCTACAACCAGTTTATACTTGAGAGGCACACCGATATAATTTCTTTTATCCATGATCAGGGTGCACTGGTTAAATTGCATATTTGCGGTGATATTACTCACCTGCTTCCATCAATAAAGGAAATAGGAGCCGATATAGTTGATTTTGACTGGCAGGTTGACTTGAATGAAGGACGGAAGATCCTTGGCCCGGAAACCATCCTGTGCGGAAATATAAATCCGGTACTTATCCAGGATAAAACTGCCGGGGAGGTTTATACCATTACAAAGGAACTGCTGGCAAAAGAGAAAGGAAACAGGTTTATAATGTCTGCCGGATGTGAAATCCCTGTTAATACTCCACCCGAAAACCTGCTTGCCATGAGCAAAGCCGTCAAAGATTTTTCCTGAATCTCAG
>SKND01000278.1 GCA_007120695.1 Bacteroidales bacterium
GAGATATGGACTGGTGGGGGTTAAATATGAAGACGGAGAAAAATCTATTGTAATGGTAAACGTCGGGGACAGTCCGCCGGAGGCAGAAGGGGTATCCATAAACCAGGATGTTGTATACCTCAGGGCGGAATGTGATTTCAGGGAGCTGGCCGATCTGGCCTGGTTCTATTACAGCCTTGACGGAGAAACATGGAACCGGATCGGGACGCCTCTGCAGATGGCCTATACCCTTCCACATTTCATGGGTTACCGTTATGGCCTTTTTAACTATTCAACCAGGTCACCAGGGGGGTATGTTGATTTCGACTATTTCCGCGTAAGCGATAAAATTTCACTGCAATAAAATGTCTTATGTCACTGAGATTTACTATTGATAATCAATTTTTTCCAACAGAAAATTTTAAATAGAAGTAAAAAATTGAATAATGAATCGTCATGGTAAGATACATTAGACCAATGATTAAAATTAAATATTTACTTATGAACCTAACCGATGTTTTTAAAAATGAGACACCAATCATGAAGAGAATGCAAATGTTATTAATTGGAGTTTTCGCAATGGTTTTCAGCTTTACCGAACTACAGGGGCAAAATGCCAGGTCCGGCATCGCGCCCGTTTTTTCCCGCTTTGTCTACCAGGGAGATGACCAGGTGTATAAGGACCACCCCCTTGAACATGATGAGTTTTACACTCCTATCCTGCAGGGCTGCTATCCAGACCCGGCTATAGTCCGCCGGGGAGATGATTATTTCATGGTGCACTCATCCTTTGCCATGGTACCTGGTGTTCCCATATTTCATTCTACAGATTTGGTTAACTGGACACAGATCGGCCATGTGCTGGACAGGCCGTCACAGCTTAAAGTTGAGCATGCCGGAATTGCAGCAGGAATTTTTGCCCCTGCAATTAAGTTTAATCCACATAATGAAACGTTCTATATGATCACAACCCAGTTTGCCGGCGGTTTCGGGAATATTGTTGTAACCACAAAAGATCCTTTTGAAGGCTGGAGTGATCCTTACAAACTTAACTTTGGAGGGATAGATCCATCAATGTTCTTCGATGATGACGGGAAAGCATATGTGGTACATAATGATGCTCCCGATGAAGGCAAGGAGCTTTATAACGGACACCGGGTAATCAAGATATGGGACTTTGACCTTGAGGAGAACCAGGTTATTCCCGGCACCGACAAGATAATTGTTGACGGGGGTGTGGATATAACAAAAAATCCCATATGGATTGAAATGCCTCATATTTATAAAAGATACGGGCGTTATTATTTAATGTGTGCTGAGGGAGGAACCGGTGGCTGGCACAGTGAGGTTGTATTTGTAAGCGATCACCCGAGAGGGCCTTATGAACCGGCGGAGAATAATCCCATACTTACCCAGAGGTACCTCAACCCGAACAGGGCAAACAGGGTTGAGTGGGCAGGTCACGCCGACCTGGTTAAGGGTCCTGATGAACGCTTCTACGGAGTTTTTCTGGCTATCCGGCCCAATGAGGAAAACAGGGTAAACACCGGCCGCGAGACCTTTATTTTGCCTGTTGACTGGAGTGGTGAATGGCCTGTTTTTATTAATGGACTTGTGCCATTTGAGCCTAAACTGAAAATGCCGGAAGGAGTTATTAACAAAGCCGGAGTGGAAGGATTTTTCCCAAACGGTAATTTCATTTTTACCGAAGAGTTTAAGTCTGACGACCTTGATTACAGATGGATCGGTTTAAGGACCTGGCGTGAGGATTTTTTATCTATAACAGGAGAGGGTCTGGAAATACAGCCGTTTGAAACTAATATTCAGGCCGTTGCACCAATTTCTGCCCTTTTTAAAAGGCAAATGCACAAAAATTTTACGGCAACAGCAACTATTGACTACACACCTGGATCAGAGAAGGATTTAGCGGGAATAGTTTGCTATCAAAGCGAAAGGTTTAACTATGTGTTTGGTATTACAAAGAAGAATAACGACTATTTCTTGTTGTTACAAAGAACTGAAAAAGGTGAATCTGAAGTTATTGCAAGTACCAAAATCGATATCGGTAAACCGGTTCAACTGCAGGTGAAAGCAGAGGGGGATAATTATTATTTTAATTATTCAATTGACAGCGGAGACTTTGTGAACCTGGGAGGCATGGTTTCAGGAGATATTCTTTCAACCAATGTAGCAGGAGGATTTACCGGTAATTTAATTGGTTTATATGCAACTTCTGCAAACGATGCTCAACCAGAATAAAAGAAGTGCAGGTAGGGTTATTATATAAAAGTTCATAGGAGCCTTTTAAAAAAGTTCAATAGAATGAGTTCAACCAAAAAATTCGGTACTGCGCCGGTATTTTTTACAGCAGTTTCGACAATTCTCGGGGCAATACTATTTCTCCGTTTTGGTTTTGCAGTCGGCACCCTGGGATTCTGGGGAGTTATTCTTATCATCATACTGGGGCATATGGTTACCATTCCTACTGCCCTTGCACTTTCAGAAATCGCAACCAACAAACGTGTTGAAGGAGGGGGCGAATATTTCATTATCTCCCGCTCATTCGGTTTAAATATAGGTGCCACTATCGGTATAGCTCTTTACCTGTCACAAGCCATAAGTGTTGCATTTTATGTTATTGCATTTACTGAGGCTTTTCAGTTTTTCTTTGACTTTGTTAAAGAAACTACCGGTTACTTAATACCACGCCAGGTAATCAGTATTCCGGTGATGTTGCTTCTATCACTACTAATATTGAAGAAGGGAGCTAACCTTGGAGTGAAAGCCCTTTATTTTGTGGCAGCAGTGCTGGCGTTATCTCTTTTCCTTTTCTTTATAGGATCCACACAGCATGCCGGTGAATCAGGATTTGATCTGGCCAATGCTGAATTCCGGAACTTGAGCCAATTTTTTGTTGTATTTGCAATTATTTTCCCGGCATTCACTGGCATGACGGCAGGTGTCGGATTGTCCGGTGACCTTAAAAATCCGGGAAAATCAATTCCTTTAGGAACACTGGCCGCTACTTTTACCGGTTTGATAATATATTTTTTTATATCCTATAAGTTAGCTCTCTCTGCCAGTCCTGAAGAGCTTATTTCCAACCAGTTTGTTATGGGAAAGATTGCAAAATGGGGGATGTTTTTTATACCCCTTGGTCTTGCAGCATCAACCATATCATCTGCCCTTGGTTCAGTTATGGTAGCCCCCAGAACGTTACAGGCTCTTGCCATAGACAGGTCATTTCCACTCGTGCGGATAAACCATTTTTTAAGATATGGAAGGGAAAAAGATAATGAACCGGTAAACGCATCTTTTGTTACCTGCCTGATAGCGTTTATTTTTGTTGCTATTGGCGATATAGATTCTGTAGCCCAGATTATTTCAATGTTTTTCATGGTTACATACGGGTCACTTTGCCTTATCTCCTTTTTAAACCACTTCGGTTCATCGCCGTCATACCGTCCTTCTTTCAAATCAAAATGGTATTTTTCTCTCATAGGATTCATCACCGCTGTCTGGGTTATGTTTAAAATAAGTTCTGTTTATGCGTTACTTGCATTTATCATGATTATCTTGCTTTATATATATGTAAACTCCTATAACAGGCACAGGAAGAATCTTGCCTCCATTTTCACCAATGCAATTATGCAGATCAACAGAAGCATGCAGGTATATTTTCAGAAAAAAAGGGTAAGCGGTGCTGAAAGTGAGTGGAGGCCCAGTGCTATATGTATATCGAAATACTCATTCGAGAGGGATAATGCTGTAAGGTTATTGAATTGGATATCACACAAATACGGATTTGGTACATACCTGCACCGTATAGAAGGATATTATTCAAAAAGCACCTTTGAGCAGTCAAAGGTTGAACTGGCCAGGTTAATTAAAAATGTTGGAGTCGAAAGTTCTGTATATGTCGACACAATTATTTCGCCGTCGAATACTTCTGCTATTGCACAGTCTATTCAAATACCCGGAATAGCCGGAATGGAAAACAATATGATAATATTTGAATATGACAAGGATAAACCCGATGAGCTTGATGATATCATAGATAACATCCAACTTGTGAGATCCGGGAACTTCGATGTGTGTATTCTTGCTTCAAGCAGGAAACCAGTTATTTTCAAAAACGGTATACATGTATGGATAAAGAGCATTGATGAGGATAATGCAAACCTTATGATCCTGCTTAGCTTCATTATTTTAGGCCATCCCGACTGGCATGGGAGTAATATCAGTATTTTTGATATATGCAGGGAGGATGAAATCAGGGATGTACGGAAACGTATGAAGGAACTTGTCGAAAGTGGCAGGTTACCAATTACAACTCAAAATATCCGTTTCATTATTCAGAAGGAAGGAATGAAAACAAAATCTATCATCAATGAAAATTCTGCTGATGCAGGACTTACAATAATTGGCTTCAGGGAAGAAAGTCTTAAACGTGATCAGGAGAAATTACTAAAAGGTTATGATGAACCGGGCAATATCCTGTTTGTTAATGCATGCAGTAAAAAGATTATAGAATAACTTTTTGTCAATTTTTCTGGTTTTTATCCAAAAGTGGTTTAACTGGCTGCGCCGGTTTCACCAGCCTTGCCGGTTCGATTAACCGACCTTTTGGGTGGGATAGTTCACCCCCCCAAGGTTTTGTGGAATGGACTGACCTGGTTTAGATCAACATGTAAACCCGTGACCATTGTTAAAGCCATTTTTTCTTCCTGAAGTACAACAGCATACCTGCTACGATAACCAGCATCACTATTAGCAGGGCAAAATAGGCCCATGGCCATTCCAGTTCAGGCATGTTTTCGAAATTCATTCCGTATACTCCTGCGATAAAAGTCAGCGGAATAAAGATGGTTGCAATAATTGTAAGGACTTTCATTACCTCATTCATCCTGTTGCTGCTGCTGGAGAGGTAAAGCTCAATAAGCCCGGCTGTCATATCCCTGTGTGTTTCCAATGTATCTATAATCTGTATAATATGGTCGTAAAGGTCACGTAAAAATGGTGCGGTCTTTTTTTTAATCAGCGTCGATTCCGAACGTTCCAGTTGAGTAATGACTTCTCTTAAAGGCCAGACCGATTTTCTGAGAAGGAGATTCTCCCTTTTCAGAACATATAATTGCTTCAGTGTTTCCTTATCCGGCCCTTTAAGTAATCTCTCTTCAAATTCCTCCATTTGTTCCCCGAGCTTTTCCAGCATCAGGAAATAATTATCTGTAATAACATCAAGTATGGCATAAGCCAGGTAGTCAGTCCCCATAGTCCTTATCCTGCCTTTTCCTTTCCTTAATCTTCCCCGTAAGGGTTCAAAAATATCATCCTCTTTCTCCTGGAGAGAAATAACATAGCTACGACCAATTATAAAGCTTACCTGTTCAGAGTCGACAATATTATTTTCTTCATTATATGAAAGCATTTTTAACACGATGAAAATATAATTGTCAAATACCTCAATCTTGGGCCTCTGGCTGGTGTTTAATATATCTTCAAGCACAAGCGGGTGAATTTCAAAATGTTCACCCACCTTTGATATCAGGTCGACATCGTGAACACCCTTTATGTCAATCCACGTGTTGGTCGGTGAATTTTTATATGGAAAGCAATCTTCAATATTTTCGGTCTTCAATTCACTTAAATTGTCCGGATCATAGTCGATAATATCTATCCTGACCTTGTCAGCATGCTGTTTTCCTGTAAATATAAGGCTGCCCGGAGGCAGGCCGACTTTTTTTCTTATTGTCTTCATGACTTATCTGGAACAAAATATGTGCAATTTACTAAAGTCAGTCAATAATAAAAACCAAAGCTTGCCATCTTTCAATCTGCCTTCCTTTTCCGGTAAAAATTAATGCAAATAGTAAAAGGCTTGCAAAAATATTAACCAGCAAATCTTTGCTGGTTCCAGTAACCAGGGGAACAGGATTGATAACTGCGCTGATTCCGGGTACCAGGAAAACATTGAAAATATTTGAACCGACAATATTCCCGATGGCGATATCTGTATTTCCCTGTATTGCTTAAATTATAAACTTATCTGGCTATAATCCATTCATTAAAGCCAAATTCAGTTTTGCCGGTACCTGAAACCTTAATTATTTTGGTTAGAATTAAAAGCTTTTTCTCTGCCAGTTTGAACTTTTTGGCAGCTACGAGTGCAGCTACATAAAATCCGTAAATAAATGGCCATATCCCTCCATTATGATATTCTCCGGGCATGTTAAATTTCTCGTATCTTGGCCGTCAGTCCGGATCTCCCACCACAACCCAATTTGCAGGTTATTTTGGAAATTTTGTTGTGAAAACCAGAGATCCGTTGCATTGGCCCCTTATGTCTTAGAGCAAAAATATAGATTTAAATTTTTATTTTTACGCTTGCTGACGATCTGGTAATTATTTTTTAACGTATCAGTAGCATCTTATGATAATGAAAAAACGTAGGGATTTTCTGAAAAAGGCAGGGCTGATGGCAGTGGGTTCAGCGCTGTTTCCTGGCATGACCGGCGGTGTGATGCCGGAGAACAAACTGTCAAGCATAAATATTCCGGAGAGTGATTTCTTACCGCTGACACCAGGTAACCGTGATTATACTGATGGTGATTATTTGCCTGCTGCACCGTCCCGCATGAATGTTCAGGAGAATGATTTTTTACCACCAACACCGGCGCAGCGAAAATGGATGGATCTGAAATTCGGTATGTTCATCCATTTCGGGATAAATACTTATTACGACCTTGAGTGGAGTGATGGAACGCTCGATCCGTCGGCGTTTAACCCCACCGGTCTGGATACCGACGAATGGTGCCGCACAGCCCAAAGGGCCGGGATGAAATATATTATACTGGTAGCAAAGCACCATGACGGCTTTTGCCTATGGCCGTCAGCCTACACCGACTATTCGGTGAAGTCCTCGCCATTTAAAGGCGACGTGGTGGCAGAGTTGGCGCGCTCAGCCAGGAAATACGGCTTGAAGCTTGGCCTTTACTATTCCTTGTGGGACAGGCACGAACCACTTCATGACAGCGATGAGTATACCTATGTCGGTTTTATGAAAGACCAGCTTACGGAATTGCTTACCAATTACGGTGAAGTGGTAGAATTGTGGTTTGATGGTTTCTGGCGCAAACAAAATTCAGGATGGTCATTGCCGGACGGATCTCATACACCGCCTGATGATTTTGTAGATGCCTGGCGCAGGGAAGGAGCATACCGCTGGCAAATGGACCATCTGTATCAGTTTATAAAACAGATACAGCCCGGTTGCATCATCATGAACAATGCTACGACCCGTTATCCGGCGGTACCCCTGCATCCGGTGGATGCACTTTGCGGCGAAAAGGCAACTAAGGTTCGTGATTTCCGGCGGGTATGGAACTGGCTTGGCAGGGACCGCTATTATCCCATGCAGATAGAAACCACCATGTCGCAGAAAGGGAAGGATCAGTTTACGAGTGGAAGCTGGTTCTGGCATGAATGGGACGATACAGTGGCTTCGCGCGAACAGGTGCTGCAATGGCTGGACATAGCCTCACAAATGGAAGCAAACCTGCTGCTTAATTGCGGCCCGGATCCGGATGGCCGCTTAAGACCTTTAGATGTTAAGGTACTGGAAAGTATAAAAGGGTAATAAAATTATATTCATGGAACCAATTAAGAATCTTGTTAAATTATTAATCGTGTTTGTGCTTGTTGCTTGCTTTTAATGCATATAAACAGTAAAATTATGCTGCATTTCGTTTTTTAAGATAAAAACCTGATAATTATGGCCACATTACTATTTGACAAAGTCCCTTACGAAAAAGTCCGCGATGGTCTTCAACGTAAAATTATTCACACTGATAACCTGATGAATGTATTGATCGATTTCACTGACGGGCCCTGGGATAAGCCGGAACCTTATCATTCACACCCGCACGAACAGACATCCTATTTAGCTTCCGGGGAGATCCTGTTCTTTTGCGAGGGAGAGAAAGAGCAGCGACTGAAAGCAGGGGATATGTTTGCAGTACCCTCTGGAGTTAAACATACAATCCAGCTGCTTACAAAAGAGGTAAGGCTGGTTGATTCCTTTACTCCTCTCAGGGAAGATTTCATAAAATAACAAATTTCAAAAATAACAGATTTCATAAAATAACAGATTTCAAAAATTACAGATTTCATAAAATAACAGATTTCATAAAATTACAGATTTCATAAAATAACAGGTTATGCAAAAAGAATTTTTGTTTCTTTGTTCGGCTGCTGTTTCATTTTCTGTAAATTCCTGTAAAACCGCCCCTGAGCAGAAAGGACCTGAAACCCGGCCCAATATACTCTGGATAACCTGCGAGGATATGAGTCCGCGTCTTGGATGTTACGGAGACCCGATAGCAAAGACACCTAATATTGATAAACTTGCGGAAGAAGGTATCATGTTCACCCAGGCCCACTCGGTAAGCGGAGTTTGTTCCCCGAGCCGTGCAGCCCTGATTACAGGCATGTACCCAACCAGCTTCGGTGCTCAGCACATGCGCACTTTATCGCGGACTGCCTCAATTGACCAGATAACAGACCCCGAACTACTGGCGATCCCGGTATATGAGGCTGTCCCTCCGCCCGAAGCACGGACATATGCAGAACTATTCAGGCAGGCCGGCTACTATACTACAAACAATGTGAAGACAGACTACCAGTTTCACAATCCGATCACCGCCTGGGATGAAAGCAGCAGCCAGGCCCACTGGAGAAACAGGCCGGATAAGGACCAGCCCTTCTTTTCAGTATTCAATATCATGGAAACCCATGAATCAAGGGTCTGGATGAATGCCTCAAAGCCCCTGCTGGTTGACCCGCAGGAGATTGAACTGCCTCCATACTACCCTGACAGTCCGGTTATTCGCAATGATATGGCAATACATTACAGCAATATTATGCGAATGGACTCTATTGCCGGCACCATTCTTCACCAGCTGGAAGAGGACGGCCTTACCGGGAACACAATAATATTCTTTTACAGCGACCATGGTGACGGGTTGCCCCGGATGAAAAGATGGACCTATGATTCGGGAATACATGTCCCCCTTATTGTCAGGTTCCCGGACCACACGGATGCCGGGTCAGTCAGCGACCAGCTTGTAAGTTTCGTTGATTTCCCGGCAACTGCACTTTCGCTGGCCGGACTGGAGATACCGGATTATATGCATGGCAGACCCTTTCTGGGTGAAAAGAAGGCTGCTCCGCGCGAATACGTGTTTGCTTCCCGGGACCGGATGGATCCTGCTCTTGACTGTATAAGGACAGTAAGGGACAAACAATACAAGTATAGCCGGAACTACATGCCGGAAAGGCCCTATGTCCAGTTTCTCCCTTACAGGGATCAGATGCCCCTGATGCAGGAACTTTTCCGGCTGAGGGATGAAAGCAGACTTGATTCTGTTCAGCAGCTATGGTTCAGGAAAATCAAGCCTGAGGAAGAGTTATTCGACCTGCTGGCCGATCCTCATGAACTGAATAACCTGGCATATGATCAGTCATACCGTGATATAAAGAACCGTCTGAGCAGGGCCCTGGACAACTGGATAGAAATGACAGATGACCCGCTTACACTTCCGGAAACGGAACTTGTAAAACAATTATGGCCCCCTGATGGAATCCAGCCTGTCACGGAAGATGTAGTTTTCAAAATTTCAAATGGCAGTATGATCCTTGATTCACCGACAGAGGGAGCCTCCATAGCATACCAGGTAAATGAAGCTGTTGGCGGCAACCACTGGATGCTGTACACCGGTCCTTTGCATTCCGGTGCGGTCGACTCCCTGTTGGCGACTGCTATCAGGATTGGCTATAAACAAAGCTCAATCAGCAGGTACACCGGTACCCCATGATCTGTTTGGCTCGCTTCCCATTACAAGCTTAAGGTGTCCGCCTGCAACAACATCGATGTGTTTAATCCACTGCCCGTTCAGCGGGTTCCCGTTAAACTGTGCTGACTGGATGTAGTAATTTTCCGGCCCGTTACCTTCTGTCTCGATGATAAAAGAGCTGCCATCGTAATAACGTGAATCAAGATGTATTGTGATTTTATCGAAAAGGGGACTTGAAATTTCATAGTATGGCTCAATGCTGGTACCTCCGTTTGTTGAAAAGAGCCCGATCTTCATAAGCACTGCAAGTGATCCCATAAGTCCCTGATCTTCATCCCCACTATATCCGAGTTCCGGGGTCAGGTCCGAATAGACCTGCTCAATTACCCTCCTTGTCCAGTATTGTGTTAACCACGGTGCGCCGGAGTGATTGAAAAGAAATGCCGTTTGCATACAGGGCTGATTTCCATAATTTATATAAACCTCACGATTCTCCCTAAGTGTTTCAACGCTATGGGATTTACCTGATACAAACTCATGCTTGCTGGCAAGCTCAAAAGACCTGTTCAGTTTTGAATTGAAAATGTCCTCTCCTCCCATCAAATCTGCCAGTCCCCCGACATCATGAGGCACCCACCATGTATATTGTGCTGCATTACCCTCGACCCATCCGTTCCCATAATCAAGTATATTGAAAGGTTCCCTCCAGTTGCCGATGTAATCGCGAACCCACATCCAATTTGAATCTGCATGCCAGATATTTTTATAGTTCAGTGACCTTTCGGAGAAAATATGATAATCCTCCTCATAACCAAGCTTCCTGGCCAGCTGTGCAAGTGTCCAGTCCTGGTAAGCGTATTCCAGTGTCTGCCCGGAACCATCCTGGTGAAATCCATATCTTCTTTCACTCAAGGGATGGGGTATATAGCCCCGCTCAATATAGTACTCCAGTCCACCACCAATAAATGTCTCATGTTCATAGCCTGCCTTTGACATCAATCCCCCGGGCATATGGTTCTTTCGCATCCCCTCATAAGCCTTGTCAATATCAAATCCCCTTATTCCTTTCATATAGGCACTTACAATAAATGGAGTTGAGGTTGCGCCTGTCATTACATAGGTATAATTACCGCCTGAAGGCCCCCTGGGTATTAATCCCCCGTCATCATACATCAATAAAAAAGAGTTAATAAAAGATTCGGTAATTTCCGGATAAACAAGATGCCATAGTGTATTAAGCGACCATTGTGCACCCCAGAATGAATCGGAATTATGATGAGTAAAAATCGGGTTGCCATCACTGTCAAGAGGTATTTGCCCGATGCGACGTTCCGGTCCGGTCATATCAGAATATTTGCCGTTAACATCACTTATTATCCGGCGACCCTGGAGCGCCTTCCAGAGGTCGGTGTAAAAACGCCTCCTCTCTTTCTCTGTACCACCTTCAATCTCAATCCGGCTGAGCCAACTGTTCCATTCGTTTCTGGATTCATCTACAATAAGATCAAAATCCCAGTGAGGCAATTCTGTTTCATGGTTCAGCCGTGCCTGTTCCATACTGACATATGATATACCTACCTTCATAAGCCTTACCTCGTTCTCTTCAGTTGAAAAAGTAACATAGGCGCCGGTGGATCCACCTTCGATCAGATCAGTTGAACCGGTCAGCTCTCCATCCTTCCAGCCGGAAAAAGACTCAAAAGGTTTGTCGAAGTGTGCCGAAAAGAAAACGGTTACTGGTTTGGGCCTTCTTATGGTCGGCTCCATAACTGCGTAACCTTCAATCTCATAATTACTCACCTTTCTTGCGAACCCGCTGTTTGTCCCCGACGGACCAAGATCTGTGGTAAAATCAAAAAGGATATGGCTCTCGTCTGATTTTTCGAATGTATAACGGTGAAATCCAACCCTGGTAGTTGAGGTGAGTTCTGCATTGATATTATAATCTTCAAGGAATACCTGGTGATACCCGGGTTTTACAGTTTCATTGGCGTGGCTGAACCGTGACCCGTAAACATCGGGGCCAAGGTGTCCCCTGAATTCTCCGCTGACCGGAAGTACAGGGATGCCGGAAAGCTGCCAGGCGTGTATATGGCTAAAAGCCTTTATAGAGTCCATATCGTATAAATAACCAGCCCCCCAGGCACCTTTCAGTTGAGTGTCGGGACTGAGGTTTACCATGCCAAAAGGCCTGCTTGCTGAACTGAAAAAGAACCACCTTGAGTTAACGGCGTCAATATGTGGATAAACCAGGTCAACCGGTTGCACAGCAGCCTCCTTGTCAGGGCTGTTATGATTGCCGCAGCAATAAAGCAGCGGAACAAAGATTGATAAAAGAAAAAAAAACATGTGGTGTTTTTTGGTTATCGTATTTCCTGCTGCCATAAATTCGTGAATTATGATAAAATAGAAAAACTGGCAATCTCACTTAGAGGTTGCCGTATAACTGTATTTTCCTTTCAGGGTAATCTCTTCTGCAACAAGCGTCAACCGGACCTACCCCTTTAATATGGAGGCTAAGCTAAGCTGGTTGAAGTTATAAAATTACTAATTATTTCCACAAACTCATAAATTGTTTTATATCCCACAGCTGAGAGACTTCTATTGCTATTATAACAGATCCCGATCCACTCAAAGATTGAAAGCAGATACAATTTTAAGAAAATCACATGCAAGAGGGGTTGATTAATATCCCGGCACCTGTTTCCATTAAAATATTTACATATTAAAAAATATTTTAGTATCGTGCTTGTGAGTTGAGAAAGATAATCAAATAAACTGGTTGGATTATAAACATTTAATATGCTGTATGATCTATATTAATCAAAAATACAGGATTATGCAGGTAAATTGTAATTCTTGTGAGCAACGGGATTAAAATGTTAAATAATATAGCAAACCTTTGTAATTAGATACTTTATTCGTAATTTGCCTTTAATATATATAGATAAGCATATAATAACAGAATGGTATTAAATGCTTATCTAATTGCTAAATTAAACCTAAACCCTTTATGAAAAACACAACTGTATTAAAAAAAGCAGGAAGTTTTATTCTGCTTTGCTTGTTTTTGGTTACGGTTGCCGGAAATGCCTTTGCGCAGGAACGGACCATAACCGGTGTGGTTATTGATGATACCGGAGTTCCTTTACCCGGTGTTACCATTATGATCAAGGGGACTTCCACAGGGACTCAAACCGGATACGACGGTGATTATTCCCTGCCTGGTGTTAGTCCGGATGACGTACTGGTCTTCTCTTTTGTTGGAATGGCAACACAGGAGATCCTGGTCGCAGACCAGGCTGTAATTAATGTTACGATGCAAACTGAAGCCATTGGCCTTGAGGAGGTGGTGGCCATTGGTTATGGTACCCAGATCAGGGCCAATCTGACAGGTTCGGTAGGCCGGGCATCAGCCGAAAGGCTTGAGAACAGGCCTATTGCTTCAGTCGGCCATGGATTGCAGGGGGTAATTCCTAACCTGAACATCAGTATTGCTGATGGTGACCCGACTACATCGGCCAACTACAATATCCGTGGTTTTGAATCGATCACCGGAGGTTCACCGCTTATTCTGGTTGACGGAGTACCGATGGACCTCGAGCGTATTAATCCCAATGATATTGCAAGTGTCAGCGTGCTGAGAGATGCCGCCTCGGCCGCTGTTTATGGAGCCCGGGCTGCATTTGGTGTTATTCTTGTTGAAACCAAACGAGGGACCGGCGCTGACAGGGTAAATGTTCAGTTCAGCACTGAGCAGTCATTGTCTGCACCTATTTACACCGTTGATCCGGTGCATGACCCCCTTGTCTTTGCTGAATGGACCAATCTGGCAAGGTTACGTACCAGGGGTACACGCAGGTGGGATGATAATTATATGGAAGGATTTGCTAACTGGGTTGCAAACCCGACAGAGGAGAATGCCTGGGGTGTGTACAATGACAATATCAGGTATTACGGGTTCAACGATTATCATAACAAGCTGATCACCGATTTTTCACCTCAGCAGCAATACAATCTGAATATTTCCGGTACAACGGAGAGGACCAACTATTATGCATCCTTTGGTTATCTGACTAAGGATGGTTACCTGAGAAATAGTGAAAAGAATGAGTTTTATGACCGTTACAACATCCTGATGAGGGCCAGTTACCAGGTAACTGACTGGCTGAATCTGGAGCCCAAAATAGTAATGAATATCCAGGACAGCGATAAGCCACATTTTTATAACTGGGATGTAAATATCAATACCAGCGTGAGGGTTGCCCCTATGATGCCCCTGAGGTTTCCAGATCTTCCTTATTATATTGAGCCAGGAGACCGGGATCAGTTTGAACAGTATATCGGTATGCATTTCGGGGGTACCAACTTTTTCCC
>SKND01000063.1 GCA_007120695.1 Bacteroidales bacterium
ATAAAGACAGGCATATTACCCGTCGTTTGCGGGTGGTAACATTGTCTGAACGGGTTATCTTCTCATTGCAGCCTCAATATCTTCAATGGTTTTCGGGGCATTGGCCGAAAGCACCCGGTTACCTTCGTCTGTTATAAGCACATCATCTTCAATTCTGATACCTATACCGGCATATTTTTCATATACAGGGCGCACTTTTTCGGCAAATGCATCAAGCTCTGCCGCAGAAGCCCTGTCGCCGAAAAGCTCATGCAGGTATTCCAGCCGGTCGCCGAGCAGATAGATGCCCGGCTCGATGGTCATAACCATTCCCGGTTCAATATCCCTGCCCCGGATTTGCGGGTTTAGAATATAGGAGTCCCTGTCGGGTGCGTTAAGATCGCCATAACTGCCAACATCATGTACATGCAAGCCGATATAGTGATTATTCCTGTATTGGATGTAGAACCTTTTCTGCCACCATGAGGTGGTATCTGTAATAAGTCCGATATCATAGAGTCCGCGAACAATAATCTCCGTTGCCCTGTGATGACAGTCCAGAATCTTGTGGCCGGGCTTCATCATTTCTATTGCTTCCAGGTTTGCTTTCAGAACAAGTGAGTAGAGTTCACGCTGATTATCACTGAACCGGCCGTTTACCGGGATGGTTCTCGTCACATCAGCCACATAACCGTTACAGGCGGCACCCACATCCATAAGAAGCAGGTCTCCGTCCTGAAGAACACGGTCATTATGCACATAATGCAGTATTGCGGCATTGGGGCCGGAGCCCACTATGGATGAGAACCCGGTTGATAATCCATTTTTGCGGAAAACATATTCAATCTCTGCCTGCACATCATACTCCTTCTGTCCGGGCGCTGCAGTCTGCAATGCCCTCTGGTGCGCGAGTCCGGTCACTTCTATGGCTTTCTCAAGCTGCGCAATTTCCCAGTTGTCTTTTATCACTCTCATCTCGTGCAGTATGGGAGCAAGGTCTGTATGGACAGAACCATTAGCGACGCTCGCAGATCCAAGCAGGTTCCCGGCCCTTTCACGGAGCGCACTGTCGTCTGCGTGCATTGAGAGAGAATTTTTACTCTTTATCATCGCAGGAAGCCTGTCGTTCAGCTCCGATACCGGGTATGCCGCATCAGCACCATACCGGTTAACCGCCCCTTCAATACCCGGCCTCTCACCATCCCACAGTGTTGACATCGGTTCCCGGGGCAACACAAACATTGTGAACGGGTTTTCTGAGTATGGATCCAGAACGGCAACCGCCCGTCTCTCACCTGTATATCCGGTCAGGTAAATGAAATCGTTACCCGTAGCCGCAGATATTAAGGCTGTCTCACCCTGCATCTTCTCCATCAACCGCTGACGACGGAGCTTAAAGATCTCAGGATCGAAATCAGGGGTATGACCTGCAAATACGAATTTATCGGGTAGGGTACAGTGAGGATCCCCCATGTTTTGTCCCCCGCAATTAACTGTGCCAATACCTGTTGCCATAATCAATACCGTCATCACGGCTTTTAAAGTTTTCCTGCCCATGAGAGTAGAATTATCGAGTTAACTGCTGTGCCGGATACTAACCGAACTTGCCGGGTTGTAAAAACCCGGCAAATATCCGGCTGCAGCAGGATTAGTGTTAATAGTCTAAATTTTTGGCTCCCAGCCTGGCTCGTATTCACGGCTCCACAGTCCCAGTGCATCCCTGTCAAGGGCCTGTCCGTTCTGACAATTAACATCGAAGCCTTTTCCGATTCTTGATGCTATGTTTGCCAGATGTCCGAGATGCGTGCTTTTAACACCCTCATCAATAGGTGATTTCAGGGTATCCTGACCCCTTATGGTGTTGAAGAAGTTAACCACATGCATGGTTGACTGACTGCCGCCTCCTCCAAGAGCTGTTCCTCCTTCATCGCCACCTGATTGCCGTTCACGTACCAGCCTTCCCCTGCGGTCAAAGAGTTTGTAACCACCCCGGTCAACGTATACGGATCCATCTGAACCATAAATGATAGTTCCCCTGCCTGAACCGTAGGTGCTGTATCCGTTGCGGCTTTTGCCATCCCATTTGATAATCTTATTGCCCGGAAATTTGAAGGTGGCATCCATGGTATCATACATTGTCCATCCGTCATCAGGAAAATGGAACTTGCCTGCCGCTACCTCTACCCTTTCGGGGAAATCAACCTGCAACGCCCAGCGTGCGATATCGAGCTCATGAACCGCGTTGTTGCCCGTTTCGGCCGTACCCCAGGTCCATCCGTACCAGTGCCAGTTATAATCCCATGTATCATGTCTGTAAGGCTGCCTTGGAGCCGGTCCCTGGAAAAGATCCCAGTCCAGTCCTTCCGGAACGGGGGCATTTTCCGGTACCGGCGACTCGCCCCTGGCATTGGTATAGAATGCTGTTGCGCTGTATGGTACACCAATTGCACCGTTATGTATCTCCCTTACTATCTCGATCGATTCATGGGATGAACGTTGCTGGTTGCCCATTTGAATAACTTTCCCGTATTTTTTCTGAAGCTCAACCAGTAGCTCCCCTTCCCGGGGATTGTGGCTGCACGGCTTTTCAACATATACATGTTTTCCTGACTGTACCGCGTAGCAGGTGCCGGGTGCATGCCAGTGGTCGGGTGTTGCTTCAATAATTGCATCTACCCGGTTATCGGCGTATATGTTGCGCACATCGTTTTCCAGTGCAGGACTGTAGTTGATAAGATTCCCAAATCTCTTAGCAGCATTGTCCCGCTGACTTTTCATTACATCGCAAAGGTACATAAGCTGCACATTGCTCTCTTTCATGGCTATTGGTTCGGTAAATGCACCGAGTCTGCGGCCAAGTCCCACAATAGCAACATTGAGCCTGTCATTGGCTCCGATAATCCTGTTGTAGCTTGCCGCGTTCATTCCCATTCCACCAATGGTCATGCCTGCAACGCCAAGGGCAGATTTTTTGATAAATGATCTTCTTGAGTTTTCCATAATAATAGAAGTTTTGGTTTTAATATGATTGATTGTTTGCTTGCCTGGCTTATAAAAGCTCTTTTTTAACTATATTTTTCAGATCCTTCTTATCTGTTTGTATCTTGCTTTGCCGGTATTGAACATGTTGCTGATCTATCCTTGTTTAAATTACCGGCCCTGTGAACCCAAAATCTATTTATTCTAAAGAATTGATTCCGAGTCAATCAGCAAATTCCTGCTATCCTTATAGAGTGCATAATTGAATCCTCTCTGGATGCTGAATGCCCCAGTTTCACCATTTTTGTTGACTGCAAGATAGCCTACCTGGTGTTCACGGTAATCGGGAATTTTCCTTGTAAACCGTTCCACTGCCTCCTCAACTGCTTCCTGCGGTGTCCGGCCATTACGCATCAACTCAACAACCAGGAATGTGCCCAAGGTCTTCATTACCAGTTCGCCGGTGCCTGTGGCAACGGCTCCGCCAACCTCATTATCGCAAAACATACCTGCACCTATAATGGGCGAATCGCCAACCCTCCCCCTTAATTTGTATGCAATCCCGCTTGTGGTACATGCTCCCGAAATATCGCCATTCAGATCGATGGCAATCATTCCGATAGTGTCATGATTTTCTATATTGATTATTGGTTTGTACGCGGGTGACTTCAACCACTCCTCCCACTCTTTTTTGGCCCTTTCGGTTAGCAGGTTCTGCTTTTTGAATCCCATACTGAGAGCAAATTCCAATGCCCCTTCCCCGGCAAGCATTATGTGGGGTGTCTCCTCCATAACCTTTCGGGCAACTGATATAGGGTGCATGATATGCTCAAGTGCACAAACCGATCCGCAATCGCCTTTTTCGTCCATGATACAGGCATCGAGAGTTACATTGCCATCACGGTCGGGTCTTCCTCCGAATCCGACACTCATATCATCGGGGTCAGCCTCTACTACCCTTACACCGGCCTCAACGGCATCAAGTGCCCTGTGCCCGGACAGTATCTTTTCCATGGCTGCCTCGTTAGCCTGTATACCGTTTTTCCATGTTGAAATAACCATTGGTCCTCCATTTCTGCCATGGACCGGCGAAAGGTGTTTTTCTTTGCCAATGGCAGCTGAGCCGG
>SKND01000271.1 GCA_007120695.1 Bacteroidales bacterium
GAACAATTTAAACCCCTTTTATGAACTATTATTGCCCAGCCAAGAATTATTTATCGTGTATTATTGTAGCCATAAAAGTAAATAACACTTAACCTGATTAAGAAAGAAACTTCTGACTTGTAAATTTTATTACCGTTATCCGAGAGTCATCTTAAAAAATGAATCACTTTTACTGAAAATGATTAGAGATCAGTAATCTGGCAGGCTCTCCATTTTGCGATAGCCGGGTTTGTCCTTAAAAATGTTTTGTTTTACGATCGTTAATAATTATAAACTTTAATCTACTTTTTTATGAAAACTGTAAAAATACTTTTGCTATTGGTTTTTGCAAGCTCACAATTAATTGCAGCCTTACCTGATACGGTAAAAATAAATATCCAGCCAGGTGAGTATTGGTGGGGAGGATTAAGTTCTGTTGGCCATGAAACGCCTTATGATAATACCAGTGTTGTAGAGTATGATCTTTGGGGTGATAACCGGGGTAATCAGGCCCAACCTTTATTATTGTCCAGCAAGGGACGATATGTTTGGAGCGAAGAACCCATTAAATATTCATTTAATAATGGTGAAATTCTAATTATTACGCGAAACGGAACCATTAGTCATGGTAAAGTCGGAAATAATCTTAAAGATGCCTATCAGTATGTAAGTGACAACTTTTTTCCTCCCAATGGTGTGGTTCCGCCAGAAATGTTTTTTACCCATCCTCAATATAATACATGGATTGAATTAATGTATAATCAAAATGAAGAGGATATTTTAAATTACGCTCAGGCCATACTCGATAATGGATTCCCTCCGGGAGTTATTATGATTGATGACAACTGGCAAACCAATTATGGAACGTGGACATTTTCTGCAGAAAGGTTTCAGGATCCCAAGGGCATGATAAAGAAGTTGCACGAAATGGGTTTTAAGGTCATGTTATGGATATGTCCTTTTGTTACTTCCGACTCTGAAATGTTCAGGTATCTTGCAAAGGAAGGCATGTTAATATTGGATCCGCAAACAACGCAAAATATATTGTGGGCCAATACCCAAAACAGAGCAGCAATTGTTCGCTGGTGGAATGGTGCAAGTGCATTACTTGATTTAAGTAATCCCAGAACGATGGAATGGTTTATAAATGAACTGGATCATTTAGTGGAAGAATACGGTGTTGATGGATTTAAATTAGATGCCGGCGATGCTCGCTTTTATATTGATGATGTAGTTTCATATAAAGAAACAACCCCCAACAGACATACGCAATATTTTGCAGAGGTGGGTTTGAGATACCCCTACAATGAATATCGTGCATCGTGGAAGATGGCAGGATTACCCCTTGTTCAAAGACTAAGAGATAAAAGGCATGAATGGGGGGATTTGCAAAAACTAATACCCGATCAGATGTCGCAAAGCCTGATGGGATATGCCTACACTTGTCCTGATATGATTGGTGGCGGTGAGTATCAATCATTTCTGGGTTCGGCAATAATCGATGAGGAATTGGTGGTACGTTCGGCTCAGGTGCATGCTTTAATGCCCATGATGCAGTTTTCTGTTGCTCCCTGGAGGGTCCTGTCAGAAGAAAATATGCAAATTTGCGCTGATATGGCCAATCTTCACTTAGAAATGGGCCCCAAAATTATAGAATTGGCTAAAGAGGCATCAAAAACAGGTATGCCCATTGTAAGACCCATGGCATTGGCATACCCCGATAACGGTTACGAAACCATTAAGGATCAGTTTTTCCTGGGAGATGATATCCTGGTAGCTCCGGTTGTAGAAAAGGGTGCCCGTAAACGCTCAGTAATTTTTCCCGAAGGAAGATGGAAAAGTGATGAAGGTGAAATACTCATTGGTGGGCAAACACATGTAATAGAGGTTCCATTGGAGCGACTTCCTTATTTTCAAAAGATAGACTAATGGGTTCTCTTTTAAATTTTTTCAAGGGTTATAATGATTGCAACTTGTTGCACATGAATACAATTATAACATGAAAAAAGAACAGGCAATTTATATTACTACTTTCGTATATCAAGCTTAAAGGAAAATTGTAAATACCCACATGGCTCGTTTTGCGCTTATTAATAAGATGATAAAATATCTGTAAAATATTCAGGATGTTTCTTGGTAAATTCCTCGGAAAGTGCTATATTTAAGGCAAATTGGAGCATATATGAAACCAACGGTAAGGGGGTCATTCTTCAGTTTTCAACCACATCCATCGAAGATATATAAAGCAAATGAGAAAACGATATGAATAACCACTAAATGATATCGACAGAAACTATAACATCTTGATATACAGATTTGCCGAAGTAGTAATACTTGTAATTTATGTAACCGGTTAATTAAATGAAGCTTGATTATAAATCAATAGAATTAATAGACAGGCAGTTCCAATCGTTTCGTATCAACAGGCAAACCGATCCTTATTTGGGCAGTAACTGGCATTTTCATGCAGAATACGAATTGTTATATGTTTTAAAAGGCAGGGGCATACGTATTGTTGGCGATAACATTTCTGAATTTGCCCCTCCTCAATTGGCCCTTATTGGTTCAAAGTTGCCACACTTGTGGAAGAATGACCCGGATGAGGATAGTAATGAGGCAGATGTCTTAATAGTGCAGTTTAACCGTTTGTTTGCCGGGCAGGATATTTTTTCCATACCAGAATTTCGAAGTATTTCAGAGCTTCTGAATTTATCGCAAAGGGGTATCCTGTTTAATAAAAAAACTATAAAAAAAGTTCATAACCTTCTGTTAAATTTAGCGAATGTAGGTGAAGCAAGAAGTCTGATTGATTTGCAATATATATTATTTGAGCTTTCTGAAAGCAGGGAGAAGCATTTGATTTCAAGTCCCGAGTTTATCGTGCCTCTAACCTTAGTCAGTGGAAACCGATTAAATAAGATAATCGATTATATTTCGAAAAACTATACACAAAATATTGATCTTAAAGATTTATCCAGAGAAGCTGCAATGACACCCACATCACTTTGCAGGTTTTTCAAAAACAGAACAAATAAAACTATTTTACAGTTCATCAGTGAATTCAGAGTTGGAAAGGCATGTCAGATGCTGATTGATGGTAATTATAGTATTTCTGATATTTGTTTCAATAGTGGATTTAATTCCCTGACTAGCTTTTACAGGGTTTTTAGGGAAATAAAACACATCACTCCCCAGGAGTATAAAAAGAATTATAAGGTATTGAATTAGTCAGCGCAAATACTATCAAAGAAATATGAACAGGAATTTCATGCTTAAATGTATTCATTTAGCTGATATTTTCTCACATAATTTACAATGTAAGAAAACTGGATAATATCTGGTAGAAAAAGGATAATATTTGAAATAAATGATAATTGACAAAACCGTATTTTTACGTCTATAGTATTGGGAAAAGATGCATCAAAAACAGGTATGCCCATTGTAACACCAATAATTAGCATACCCGAATAACGGTTACGAAACCAAAAAGGATCAGTTTTTTCAGGAAATGATTTCCTGGTAGCTGTGGGGTTGCAGAAAAAGGTGCCCGTAAACGCTCAGTAATTTTTCCTGAAGGAATATGGAAAAGTGATGAAGGTGAACCGATCATTGTTGGGCAAACAAATGAAATTCAGGTTTCGTTGGAGCAGCTTCCTTATTGTTAAAAGGTAAATTAAAATCCTTTCCTGAAAAGGTGGTTATGAGGTTCTTAACATATGAATACAGAGTATGGAACAATTTTATACCCGTTAATGAACAATTTATTGCCCTCGGTTTCAGAAAACAATTTGTTAATTTGGCTAAAAATTATTTAAGTTTTTTTGAGAAATTATCTTAGTTTTGGCCGGTTGAAAAAACGCAATTATTAAATTTTACTTGTTGCGGTAACCTATAATAAAATGTTGTTCAAAACCCTTAAAATTATTAACCCTTAAAATTATTAACCCTTAAAATTATTAACCCTTAAAATTATTAACCCTTAAAATTATTAACCCATTAAAAAATTAGTTATTATGAGAATTAAAACTTTACTATTCATGTTGTTATGGGTAAATATTGCTTTTGCCCAGAGCAACAATGACACGATCAATTATTTGGTCATAAC
>SKND01000144.1 GCA_007120695.1 Bacteroidales bacterium
CGTTGTACAAACCTGCAACAGCCAGGTATCTGGCTGATGATTACCTTATAGCTTTCATAGCCTTACTGCTGATCTGGTCTCTCTCTTCTTTCTATTTCAGAAAGTACAGTTTCAGAAAAAAGCACACTGCGGGGAAACTGTTCAGGAAGGTTTTACTCTCCAATTTCTTCTCGTTGGGGCTGGTGCTTGTTTCATTTGTTATGTTTTGGGTTTCAGGATACTCCAGGCTTATGTTGTTTGGAACTATAGGACTGGCGACAACAATTGAACTGATAGCCGGCAGTATGTACTATTCGTTGATAAAAACAAAAACCAACGGACATACCCGGTATAATCCGCCGCCGAAAATATGGGAGCTAAAGTCGGCAAGAAAGGCTCCTGATTACAAGAAATTTACTCTTTCATCTGATGTCATAAAAAGAACTGTTGAAGAGGAACTGGGACCCGGCATGTATAATTTTATGAATAAGGAGCTTGACGGCAACTGCAAACAAACGCTCATACTGTCTACAGGCTCAAGATTCAATGTCGAAATGCAGCCGGATAATTTTTACAAGGCGGTAGTGAACATGAAGAGGGTTAATGATATCAGGTATATCAACAAATTCTTCGAGTCGGTAAACCGCAAATTGCCCATAGGGGGCAAGTATATAGGTTGTGCCGAAACAAAGCAGCAGAGGAAGAAGCGGATACTGGCCAAATACCCGCCTGTGCTAAACTGGATATTCTATACATTTG
Organism: Bacteroidales bacterium; assembly: GCA_007120695.1. GTDB lineage: Bacteria > Bacteroidota > Bacteroidia > Bacteroidales > PUMT01 > PXAP01. Next base: position 739 of record SKND01000144.1, read on the forward strand.
ATTTTATTGTTAAACGGGTGTTCCCGAAGTTCTTCCTTACTCATAAGATATACTTTTTCCTCACCAGGGGAAATAACAGGGTCCTGTCAAGGGCAGAGCTTATGGGCCGGCTCTATTCATGCGGTTTCAGGATAAGTGGTGAAGAATTCATAAACGGCATGTACTGTTTTTGTGTGAGAAAAGTGGGTGATCCTTCTTATGATTTCGACCCGACCTACGGTCCGTTTATAAAGCTTCGCCGTATAGGTAAAAATGGGGATATAATAAGGGTGTATAAATTCCGCACCATGCATCCGTATGCAGAGTATCTGCAGGATTATATTTTTGAAATGAATAACCTTGACAACGGAGGTAAATATAAGAACGATTTCAGGGTTACCACTATGGGCAAAGTGATGAGAACTTTGTGGATAGACGAGCTGCCTATGTTCTTCAACCTTCTTAAGGGCGAAGTAAAGCTTGTGGGAGTACGGCCTCTCAGTCAGCAGTACTTCAACCTGTACAGTGACGAGCTGCAGATGAGAAGGGTAAAATACAACCCGGGACTAGTTCCTCCTTTCTATGCCGATATGCCCTCAACCCTGGCTGAAATCCAGGAGTCGGAGTCCAGGTATCTCGACTCCTACGAAAAGAATCCGTTCCTTACCGATATAAACTACCTCTTAAAGGCTGCCGTCAATATAGTCTATAAACGGGCACGCAGCAAATAGACGGGAAACATAGATCCCGGGTCTGCAAGGACCTGCATCTCCAAGCGGATGGGAGTATACTTACCGGATCCTTGCGAGTTGCATAATTTCTGTGCCTATCTCATCCAGCTCATTTACAGTACCGTCTGGAGATATTGTGCCGATGATAACCTTTCCGTCCGACATCCTTAGTGCGTGGAATGTGATATGGTCATCAGCCGATACAACCATTTCATAGATATCAAGCTCACCCCTGGGCACCAGGTGTCCGGCATTATGGGGGAAAACTGACGGGTCAACCCTCAATATAACCGGCTGGTTGCTATCCATTCCGGTAATGTAATAGTAATTGTCACTGCTGATTCCAATATTTACGGAGGTTAGTCCCAGTTCGCTCATCAAAAATGTCTTTACTGTTCCTTCATTGTTGTATACTTCTGCCACGACTTTACCTGCGTGCCCCATATGATCATTCAGTTCCATGACCACTATTTTATTGTGATTCCTTATCTTAAACACATGGCTGTTTTCAAGGTAGGTAAGCTCTGCTTCCGGGTGGTCGATAATGCCCGCCGGTTGGTATGTTACCTGACCGTTTTCAACCTTCATCCTCTCAACTACCGGCATCATTGATCCTCCAGGAGAGTAGGGCGGGGTGTGGGAAAAATAAAAATTATTGTCGAACCCGACCCAGAAAGGAACAATGCTCTTCTCAGGATAAGCCAGTCCCCCGTTACTATACCTGATCCGTGTAACCCGTTCTGTCGAGATGCCTGCTGAATTGTAAATTATATGACCATCGGCATTTACCCTGTAGTTAGAGACTCCCTCACCTGTATGGCCACCGGTAGTGAGCTGCTCCAGGGTGAGGTTTTCAGGGTTCATCAGGTTCAGCTTGTAAATATCGCCTGCGCCCATAAAATATATATGACCCTGCTGGTCTGACTGTATGGATGATGACACATCTTCATTGGCAAACATCCGGTTGTAATGCGAAAAATACGAAACAGGCCTCCGCCCTGGGGGCATTTCATATACTGCACCATCAGATTTTCTTACCAGGAAATCATACTCATAGGGATGGTGCTGATCCCCTTCCTTTTCTTCATTGAAGCTGACTATCAGGTAGTCGTCGGTAACGTTGAAAATATGTACCGGGTAGATGATGGTTGTCATCTCCACCGAATCGATCTCGATGTCCATTCCCTCTTCTGTTTCAACATATATGGTGTCTATCTGCCAGTATCTTATTTCCTGGATCACGCCGTCTTCGGTGACTTTGAAGAGGGAACTGCCTGGAGCCACAGATATTGAACCGTCAGATTTTAGTGAGCTTTCTTCTCCTCCTATAATAAGCGCCCTGGCATTAAGTATGTCCAGAAATGAAAACTTTCCCGTCACCCTGGTTTCATGCCTGAAGTTGTCAGCGTCTTTTTCGCATGATACGAAAGTTATGATCAGCATAACAAATAGTGCAGTTTTAACTGCAAATGCTGCCGGTGGCAACATTTTTTGTATAACGTTAAATATTGTCTTCATTTTTTTTTTTTTGGTTGTGATCTCTTTATACGGTTGTAATCTTATTTTGGTTTCCGGAATTTTATCATAATATTCAATAAATGAGAAAATAAAATATCTCATTCATAATTGTGTGACCGGCGAAGGCAGTTTTTTCATGCGTCTGTGTGTAATTTCAGATTAAAAAATTTCATGTACATTTGAAAGAGTAAAGATCAGTCTGTCTAAGCCTGAATTATTCAAAAAAATATTCTTATTAAATTCGTGTAATTATTATGGAAGTTCCCAGTATGTTTTCGCAGGAGGTGTTGATTGCTTTCGGGTTAACCCTCTTCGCGGGATTGTCGACCGGGATCGGTAGTGCCCTTGCCTTCTTCACTAAAACTACAAATACCAGGTTTCTTGCTGTTGCTCTCGGCTTTTCTGCCGGTGTGATGATATATGTTGCAATGATAGAGATCTTTTTCAAGGCCAGGGAGTCGCTCACCTCTGAAATGGGTGACGTTACCGGCAACTGGGTTACATTACTCTCTTTTTTCGGGGGGATATTGGTGATTGCACTGATCGACAGGTTGGTGCCGTCGGCTGAAAACCCGCACGAGATCAGGATGGTGGAAGAGGTAGGAGGGGAAAATGGCGATCTTCCCTCTGACGACACCATTACAGAATCTGACGACACCATTGCAGAATCTGCCGCCAGTGAGAAACTGGCTGAAAGCCGCAGTGAGAGTCACAAGAAAAAAAAGCTGATGCGGATGGGCCTTCTCTCCGCTATCGCAATTACCGTCCACAACATTCCTGAGGGACTGGCGACTTTTATTGCCGCGCTGTCTGACTTGTCGATCGGTATTCCTATCGCCATAGCCATTGCAATACATAATATTCCCGAAGGAATTGCTGTTTCGGTGCCTATTTATTATGCTACCGGCAGCAGGCGAAAGGCATTTAAATACTCTTTCCTTTCGGGACTTGCTGAACCTTTAGGTGCGCTGATAGGATGGATGTTGCTGATGCCCTACCTTAACGAGTCGATGTTCGGGGTAATTTTTGCCGGGGTCGCAGGTATTATGGTGTTTATCTCCATCGATGAACTACTGCCCGCTGCCCGCGAGTATGGCGAGCACCATCTTTC
>SKND01000249.1 GCA_007120695.1 Bacteroidales bacterium
ACGGTAGTGGTACCTGTAAATATTACCTCGTCAGGACCGGCTCCCACCAGGGGAGCAGCCATGGCCCCCATTTTTTCGGCAAACCAGAACCAGGGTGTCTCGCCATCCATCCATCCACCTATTCCTTTGGTTTTCCATTCATCCAGGACCCTTAAGAGAGAACTTTCCGCATCCCTGCTCAGCAATCCGAGAGAATTTCCATCCATATAAACGGTGCCCGGCGGAATATAGAACCTGTCCCTGAACAGAGAAAGTCCATTTTCCCGGTCAAGCCTTTCGGCTGCTTCGAGGCAATATTTCGGATCGCTTATCATTACAAGCCTGGAGAATTGAATTATTCTGGTGTTACAGAGCTTAAAGAGTTTACAGAACTTACAGAGTTTACAGAACTTACAGAGTTTACAGAACTTACAGAGTTTACAGAGCTTACAGAGTTTACAGAGTTTACAGAGTTTACAGAGCTTACATGGCTAAAAGGCTTTTTAAGGCTTGCCTGTATTTCCTGTCCGGTATTTTTCTAGGGTCTGTTTTATTATATTCCTGGTGTCCGTATATTTTTCATTCATAAGCTGCATCAGGCGGAATTGTGCCCTGCACCTGTCCAGGTTGTGATTGCTGTAGCGGGTGGTATAATATACATCGCCCAAGATATAATCAGCCAGGAAGCGTATGCCCATTATGAAGGTCATATATTGTGCCGAGAGAGCCAGATGATCTGTTTCATAAGTGTTCAGGAAAGAAATTGTCTCTTTCAGAAAACCCTCGGAATATGCTTTGAATACGGGCAGGCTGAAATTGATTTTCCGGGTGTCAGGCTCATCTTCTTCTGCTGTATTTGCGGCAGTTCTTATGGTATCTCCAAAATCATACAGCGACAGTCCGGGCATTACGGTATCAAGATCAATGACGCATACAGCCTTATCATCATTGTCGAAAAGAACATTGTTGAGTTTTGTATCATTATGGGTTATTCTCTGCGGAAGCTTACCCTCCTTTTCAAGTGAGGAGATTACAAGCATATCATCAATCCGGTCAAAGGCATAGCCGATCTCTTTTTTTACCTCTGAAACCCGCTTCAGCGGATCGGTTTTTACAGCCTTTTTTAACTGTTCAAAACGCATTTCCATCGAATTGAATCCGGGTATGACCGGATAGATCTCATTTGCCGGCAGATCCCTCAAATCGCCGATAAACTTCCCGAATGCTCTGCCCGCCTCAAAGGCTACTTTATTATTAGGAACAACATCATAGCTTATTCCGGGACTGATTTTGCGGTACATCCTCCAGTGATTGCCTTCCGGGTCCGTATAATAGCTGGTTCCCGCCCTGGTCTTTATTATTTCGAGGACCTTCCCGTTTGTGCTGGTTTTGTTTTTGGCACTGATGTGACCTGTCACTTTCTGAATATTACCCATCATTTCGGCAACAGGAGGGAATACAATATGGTTTATCTTTTGAACAATATAATCAGGTCTATCCTCTTCTGCCGTTCTGATAAGCCATGTAGTATGAATATGTCCCGAACCGGTAGGGGAGCCGTCAAGCAGGGTACCCTCTGCACTGAACTGTTCAAATATTTTTTTAATTCCGGAGTTACTCATAATTATGTCCAAAGCTTTCGCGGATATTCACCCTTTTCGATCTTTTGAAGTATACTCTTTTTAGCAGTTTCCTTATCTTCCTTATAAGTGATGCCGAACCATGAGGTATTGGTTCTTAGAACTTTTACCCGGGCCTCTTCCGACTGTATCAGCTGGTCAACCAGTGTCGGAATATAGAATTCTGATTTTAAATCGTCTATATTTTCATCAAGAAAAGCTGAAAGACGTTCCCTGATCTTTTTAAAGACAGATTGCTTAAAACCCCACATATTCATCGAAACTGTTGCATCTGCCGGAAGGGTAGAGGATTTGTCATTTTCATAATATACAATCCTGTCGCCCTCCCTTTTTATTTTGGTAAGTTCGGATACAGAAATCAGGAAATCATTACTGTCAAATTCGCAAACACCCCTTGATACGGTCCCATGCTCAGATAGTGTGTTGTCAAGCCGGTATCCGATCATGCAATAGTCGTTTTCGGTTTCATCTTGAGAAAGGAAACCATACATAGCTTTAAAAGCTTCAAAACCATAAAAATCATCGGCATTGATTGCTGCAAAAGGTGTCTTTACTGCCTTCTCTGAGATGAGTATGGCATGGGCGGTACCCCATGGCTTCTTCCGGTTGACGGGTACCTGGTATCCCTCCGGCAGCATATGAAGCTCCTGAAAGACATACTCCGTCTCTATTTTGTTTTCAAACCTTTTCAGAAGGTTCTCCCTGAAGTCGCTCTCTATCTCCTCCTTTATAACAAAAACAACTTTTCCAAATCCTGCTTTTATGGCATCATATACGGAATAATCAATTATTGTCTCTCCTCCCGGCCCGACAGGTTCAATCTGTTTAAGGCTTCCGTAACGGCTTCCAAGTCCGGCAGCCAGGATAAGCAAAGTAGTGTCCATCTGTTTAAATTTTATCAGGTAATTGATTTGAGTTTATTCCATGATCGGTAGAGCAGGTATGATGAGACGACCATGATTACAATGCAAATGATTCCGGAGGTAATGTTTCCGTAAAGAAGGTTCCCTATGGCGAACAATATGCTATATATTGAAATACTGCCCAGGATCATGCACAGAATCCCTGTAGGGACATCCCAGCGAAGATCTTTTTCTTTTAGCAGCTCTACATTTTCAGTCCTGGCCCTGTCCACTACAGCTTTCCATCCTGGTCCCCCGGGCCTTATTTTGCGGTAGAAGTTACGAAGTGTCTCTTCCCTGACGGGTTGTGTTAAAAGTGTAACGATTATCCATGTGGCAGTTGTAAGAACCACCACCCCAACGAACCTGATCATTGCCCAGTAGGTTTCTGTTGATGGAATGCCCAGCACTTCAATAGCCCCGTCACCAAAATGTATTATTCCGAAATTCTCGATAGCGATAAATATCAGGGAGAAGGAAACGGCAGCAATCATAGCTGCAATTTCTGAGAAGGCGTTGATCCTCCACCAGAACCACCTGAGGATGTAGATAAGTCCTGTTCCCGCACCGATCATAAGAATGTACTGGAATGCCTGGAGAGCATTCTGCAATATAAGGGCCAGAAAAACTGAACAGACCATTATTGAAACCGTGCTGATCCTGCCCACGGTTACTTTTTGTTTCTCAGTTGCTCCGGGATTGTAGAAGCGCCCGTAGAAATCATTCACAAGGTATGATGATCCCCAGTTGATATGTGAGGCGGTGGTTGACATAAATGCAGCTATGAGGGAAGCAACCACCAGTCCGAGCAATCCCGCCGGCAGATATTCCCTCAGCATGGCAGGATATGCAAAGTCTTCCTGTACATATCTCGTGGCAACATCCGGGAACCTTTCAGTCATTGACTGGATATCAGGAAAAACTATCAGTGAGGCCAGTGCCACTATGATCCATGGCCAGGGGCGAAGTGCATAATGAAAGAAGTTGAAAAGAAGCGTTGCTCCCACCGCATGGTCCTCGCTTTTGGCAGAGAGCATTCTTTGTGCCACGTAGCCTCCTCCGCCTGGTTCAGCTCCGGGATACCATACAGACCACCATTGCACTGCAAGGGGAATAAGGAATATACTAAGGAAAAGTTCAGGTTGCGAAATACTGGGAATGAAACTCAGTTTATCGACAACATTCGGATGTGAAAACAGCGCCGATAGTCCACCGACCTCAGGTGAATTTGTAACATAAACTGCTGCGATTACTGCACCGAACAGTGCAAAACTGAACTGGAACAGGTCTGTCCACAATATCGACTTCAATCCCCCGAGTCCGCTGTAAAATACAACGACCACCGATGCAATTATCAGGGCGGGAGCAGGCTGCAGGCCCAGCATCACACCTGCTATCTTGATAAAAGCAAGCGACACGGTTGCTATAACCATCACATTGAAGAAAAACCCAAGGTAGATTGCCCTGAATCCTCTGAGGAAGGCTGCCATTTTACCGCTGTACCTCAATTCGTAGAACTCAAGGTCGGTCATAACCTTTGA
>SKND01000082.1 GCA_007120695.1 Bacteroidales bacterium
AATTGTAATTATTGCCTCGTTGGTTGCCGGATTAGGCGTAATAGTCAGGCTTCTGGCATCATAAACATGAATGCCGGTTACCCGGTTTGGCCCTGTTCCACATTCATTCTGGCCCCACACCATCAACTGGTAATCACCTGAGTTGTAGAAAGCAATATCGACAGTTTTACCTGCCGGATAAAGAACATTCCCGTTTAACGGGTTCAATACCCATGTATGGGTATATTGAGCTTCCATTAAATGATTATCCGGTTCAGCCGAGTAAAATGCCCATTGGTTATTTGGAGTATACTGAGGTCCGGAAATAAAGTCATATGAAGGTGGTCCTACCCAAACATCTTTACTGATATCTACGTTTTCGCAAGCACTAATAATAGATGCTTGAACCCACCCTGTTCCACTAGTTCCCGGACTTGTAGCCCTGACAATATAATTAGCGGTACCCTGGCCACTTACATAGGTAAGATTGCTGCTCCTTGCCCATGTTACTGAAGAACCCGGGGGAAGGCTGCCCAAAGAAAATGTGCTGTTGGAATTACAGACAAGGGAGGGGCCGGAGATGACTGAAGAGGGTATACCCAATACTGTATCGGCATAGGAAACATTGGCAGGGACAGTTGAATAATAACCTACGTCATTTCGACTGTCTCAGATCGCTACCATCGCTGTTAATCCTGCAAAGTTGCGTGCCCTCTCCGGTATTGAATTGTGATGTAAATGCTATAGTCCTGCCATCAGGAGAGTATTTAAAATAACGATTATCCTGATTAGGCAGGGCTATGAACCTTAATAGACTCTTTGAATAGGATAAAACAGAAAATATCCATAAATAGTCTCCAATATCCTGACCGCTCTCGGTCAGTGCATTGGTCCTGAAGATTATTGAATCTTGAAATGGATGCCAATGGGGGAAATTGCCATATGAATGTAAAAATTCATTTACATTGTTTGTTAATTCCATAAGCCATATTCCACATGTATTTGGTCCGTCGCAAACAGACCTGCTATATGCAATCCTTGTCCCGCCAGGGCTCCAGGCAGGGAAAAAATTCCTCCCCACAGAGGTCAGCTGAACAACGGCAGTGGTATCAAACTCCTCACCATCAAAGGGCATGATGCATATCTGCGCCCTACGTGAAAACGCGATCCACCTCCCATCGGGGCTCCAGGCTGGTGTTTGGGATTCTTAATTGTCTTTTCTCATCAGTTTTTCAACAGAAGCAATGAAATCAATCATTTCATTTTTCATATCAACGACCTCTTCCTTTTCAAAGGTAATAAAAGCATCGTAATCTCCTTTAGTTCTATTTTGAAAAGCATTTCGCAAGATTTTTCCATATTTTTGATCCAATAAACCCGGTAATATTAATTCCCGGTTAAACCAGCCAATTAATTGTTTATGTTTTGAAGTTTCAAATTTGTGCTTAATCGCCAAGGCTGTCACAGAATAGAACATCCCATAATAAATCCGATTAACAGCCACGTTTAATTGGTTACAATCTATCAAGAATTCTGTTAGTTTAATTGTTTCCCTGGCTTGCTCAAGTCGGTAATCTATAAGAACTTGTCTATCGTTATCATTTATCATGCGCGATAACCTTGAGTGATTGCATTATGAAAAATCGGTTGCCTTCCTCTAGGTGAGGTTATCTCATTTTCGGCTAATATATGCGTATCGGTTAGAATTCCGTACTTTAAATCAATCTCATAACATATATCAGATATCTTTCTCTCCAATTTCCAATCAGTTTTTTGTATAACTATGACAAGGATGTCATAATCAGAATTCTTAGTGCTATTTTCGGTTAATTGTGATCCAAATAAAATAACTTCTTTCAGGTTATCTTTAAGCTGACTTGACAATCTGTTCTTTAAGTCTTTTAATATTCTGATTTTCTCTGAATCCATTTCACTTATTTTATTCAAAAATAATCAATTTCTTGATTAGCTGGATATTTAAATCCGGTTTTTACATTTAACCCATACGTAAAAACAATCAGCAAATAATTACCTTATGTTGCAGCGAAAATGGCTTCCTCTTCCTTTACCCTGGGTATTTTGAATTCTGAACTCCTGTTTGCAACAAAAATCTTACAATAAAGTCAATCAGAAAAGAGGATTCAAAACCAGATTCCTCTACTATGAGGTGTAAAAAACCGAAAAACGTGACAATGGTTTTAAAATAGTTTTCTGGTTTTATCGCTATTGTTAGCGCATAACAATTAGATAAACAGGTAGATGGGGGGTAAAAAAATTAAAAATAATTGATTACTGCAGGAGTTTTCTGACTTTTTCATTGACCCGCAAGAGCGACCTGGTCGAAAAGCTTCGCTTTATATTGACATCATTAAAGCAGTCCGCTAACGTTAGTCGTCCTTTTTTATAAAAATAATGATCAATCAGGATTTCTTGAAGGAGTCAGTAGGGATGGAATAGTGATATAGATTACATTAGCAGGTCAAAGGCTTAACTCCCTGCCGAATTTGTATGTAATCCTAAACCGGAGATTTACAAAAATGGGGACTGCAGCCCACTTGTCCTCAATATTGGTTTTTCGTTTACGTTTAGAATAAACCGGCAGGATCGGACCGCCCTGGTAGCCAAGACTAAATGAATGGCCAAGGGATATCTCCCTTCCCAGTCCGGCATTTATGAAAACAGTATGCTGAATAATATGAAAGTCTTCATAATTAAGATATGTAGGATTCAGAAAGAACAGGGTCTCCCTGTTTGATGATTCATCTCTCTTTCTGAAGTAATAGTTGTTGTTAAAGGCAATCGTGAGATTCCTGCCATTCCATAATGGATGAAAACCCCCGTCCATCCACCCGAAATCCAGTCCGGCAGAATACCTGTCAAACCGGTATGATCCGCCTGCATGCACACCATCCCAGATCCCATAACCAAAATTAATACCGGCCTGGTTCGTACTCTGGCACAGGGCGCTGACTGACAGTGTTGAAATTATTGCAATCAGCAGGGTCCTTTTAAGAAGTTGCATGCTCATTGTATGTCAATTTAGGGAAACATTGCCAGTTATAGATACAGCTACCTCAAAACCTGATATCTGGTTATATAATTAAGACGAAATAATGTCCGGATAGTTGGAATTAGATATCAGGAATTTGTGTTGGGCCGCAGAGAATAAAATGGTCATGGATGTTTGTAGCATGAGACACCAGGAAATTGCTTTCAAAAATATGATCAATTTCAGATACTATTAATTCGCTGTTTTGTACTTTAGTGGCTTGTAAAGCAGTTGGTTTTCCGGCTACAGTGGTACTGCCGCTTGCGCGAGGGGCAATTAAAACGGGAGTTTCGCATCGGAAGGCCAGGCAAAATTTTCAAATCTGCAATCTTAGTGGATAAAAAACTTGATAAAATAAAAAGGACCGGTAAAACCGGGGGGGCTGATAACGGGCATTCTCCAGCTTCTGTTGGTGACGGGAATCCTCAGGCTTTGCCAGATAGCGGGCATTCTCTGGCTTCACCGGAAAAAGGGAATCCCAGGGCTTTACCTGAAAATAGGAATTCTCATGCCCCGGTTGGTAACCGGAATTCTTCGGCAATGCCAGACAAAGGGAATTCTTTGGCTTCTATTGACCGGCGGTGTTTCCTTAAAATGGGGGCGCTGCTGGGTGGTGGACTGGTGGCCGGGGCTCCTTTAGCCAGCTGTATAAGGGAATTGGAAAGGCACACCCCGGTACTGGTTGATGAGGTTGACGGTGTGAAGATAATTCGTGCGGGATGCCCGGCACACAACTGCGGCGGCAGATGCGTTCTTACACTCCACGTCAGGGATGAGAAGATAATAAGGATTGAGACCGACGACCGGCCCGGCGATACGCTGGCCGACCCGCAGCTCAGGGCCTGCATAAGGGGCCGCTCATACCGGCGCCGCCAGTACCACCCCGACAGGCTGAAATACCCGATGAAGAGAACCGGCAAGAGGGGTGAGGGGAAATTTGAAAGGATAAGCTGGGATGAGGCTTACGACATACTGGCTTCGCAAATAGAACGTGTAAGGGAAAAATACGG
>SKND01000093.1 GCA_007120695.1 Bacteroidales bacterium
AATTACACACAGACAGATGAAAAAATTTCATGGGAAAGCGCAGCGGTTCCGACTGTAAGCATAAATTTTGGATATTTTTTATTACAAAATTTATGCTTTTTTACAGGAGAAATATACATGACATTTTTCAAATGCCCCACAGACGGATGAAAATATGTCAGTATTATTTTGGTCAGTCATTTAATGATTTATCGTCTGCATTTATCCCTGTATTCTGATATGTGCAGGAATTTCAGTTTTTGCTTTTGCGCTTTCTTTCATTCTCATCAAGAAGTATCTTTCTGAGCCGGATAGACTTTGGTGTAACCTCAACATATTCATCTTCGCGAATATACTCCATCGCCTCCTCAAGTGAGAATTTAGTTGCAGGTGTGATCGATGCTTTATCATCTGAGCCGGAGGCCCGTATATTGGTAAGCTTTTTGGTTTTTGTTACATTAACAACCAGGTCATCCTGCCGGTTGTTCTCGCCAATTACCTGGCCGGCATAAATCGGTTCTCCGGGATCAACAAAGAATTTACCCCTGTCCTGCAGCTTATCAAGGGAATAGGCTATGGCAGTGCCGGTTTCCATTGCAATAAGGGCACCGTTCCGGCGGCCACCTAACTCACCTTTCCATGGTTCGTATGATTTAAACCTGTGAGCCATAATAGCTTCACCCTCTGTAAGTGTAAGAACCGCGTTGGTCAATCCAATCAGTCCCCGCGCCGGTATATCAAACTCCAGAACGGTACGGTCATTTTTCGGTAAAATATTGATAATATCCCCCTTGCGTCTAGTCACGATCTCTATTACCTTCCCCTGGTGCTCTTCCGGTACAAGCACAGTAAGATGCTCAACGGGTTCATGCGTAACTCCCTCTATATCTATAAGGATCACCTTTGGCTGCCCAAGCTGAAATTCGTATCCCTCCCTGCGCATTGTCTCAATCAGTATTGAAAGATGCAGTATGCCCCTTCCGTAGACTGTCAGCTTCTCTGGTGAATCGGTCTCCTCGACCTTCATTGCAAGATTCTTTTCTGTTTCAAGGTAGAGCCTCTCCCTCAAATGCCTTGAAGTTACATATATCCCCTCTTTGCCATAAAATGGCGAATTATTGATTGTAAATATCATGCTCATGGTAGGCTTGTCGATATTGATCACCGGCAAACCTTCAGGAGCATCAAAATCTGATATTGTATCTCCAATATCAATATTTTCAACACCCAGTACCGCGCATATCTCCCCGGACCCGACTTCATGCTTTACCTTCTCCTTGGATAATCCCTCAAAAAGGTAAAGTTCCTTTATAACCGACTTATTGACTGTCCCGTCAGCCTTTACAACCGAAACCTGCATCCCGGCCTTAATCTTACCCTGGGTGATCCTTCCTACCGCAATCCGTCCCAGGTATGATGAGTAATCAATGGAGCTGACCTGCATCTGGAGATTTCCAGGACGGGATTCAGGTGGTTTGACATAATCGAGAATTGTATCCAGCAGGTAAATTATATCGCTACCCGGCTCCCGCCAGTCGGCCGACATCCATCCGTCTTTAGAAGAACCGAATACTGCAGGAAACTCAAGCTGTTCTTCCGTAGCATCCAGACTGAACATAAGCTCATACACCGCTTCAAGAACATCATCAGGATGGCAATTTGGCTTGTCAACCTTATTTACAACCACTATTGGCTTAAGGTTCAGCTCCAGGGCCTTCTGCAGAACAAAACGGGTCTGAGGCATGGGTCCTTCAAAGGCATCTACAAGAAGCAACACTGCATCGGCCATATTCAGAACTCTTTCAACTTCACCACCAAAATCTGAGTGACCCGGAGTATCTATAATATTGATCTTTGTATCTTTATAACGTACTGACACATTTTTTGACAGTATTGTTATTCCCCGCTCCCTTTCAAGATCGTTCGAATCGAGTATCAGTTCACCCATATCCTGGTTGTCCCTGAAAAGTTTTACCTGGTGAAGTATCCTGTCAACCAGTGTAGTCTTGCCATGATCAACATGGGCAATAATTGCTATATTTCTAATATCGTGCATCTTATGATTATAAAGCTTCGTTTCAAAAATAAGTGCAAAGTTACATTAAATTTTTTCAGCTAATGCATGTAAAACTAACCACAGGTGAATAACCAACGGCAATTAAATTAAAAAAGGAACTGCCTTTATTGCATGAAAACTAACCGCAGGTGAATAACCAACGGGGTTAACATAAAAAAAGGAGCTGCCCTCTTAAGACAGCCCCCTTTTTTTATTTCAGATACAGATCTCTGTTTACAACCTGTCTACACAGTTAAGATCATCAAAAGCAATTTTCAGTCTTTCAACCATAGCTTTTTCACCTTCACGAAGCCATACACGCGGATCATATTTCTTCTTGTTTGGCTTGTCTTCCCCGTCAGGATTGCCGATCTGGCCCTGCAGGTAGTCCCTGTTTTTGGCTTCATACTGACGGATGCCATCCCAGAATGCCCACTGTGTATCGGTGTCGATATTCATTTTAATAACACCATAACCAATTGCCTCACGGATCTCTTCCTGGCTTGAACCTGAACCGCCATGGAATACAAAATCGACGGGGTTAGGTCCCGTTCCGTGCTTCTCCTGGATAAATTTCTGTGAATTCAGAAGGATCTTGGGAGTCAGCTTTACGTTACCCGGCTTATAAACACCGTGAACATTACCAAATGAAGCTGCTATGGTAAATTTATCGCTCACCTTGATGAGCTCTGAGTATGCATATTCAACCTCTTCAGGCTGCGTATAAAGAAGCGCATTGTCAATTTCGGTATTGTCAACACCGTCTTCCTCCCCGCCTGTTACACCAAGTTCAATCTCAAGGGTCATTCCCATCTTGCTCATTCGCTCAAGATATTTTTTACAGATGGCGATATTCTCTTCTAGTGGTTCCTCCGAAAGGTCCAGCATATGAGAACTGTAAAGAGGCTTGCCATATCTCTGGAAATGCCTTTCGCCATAGTCAAGGAGTCCGTCAATCCATGGGAGCAGCTTTTTGGCTGCATGGTCGGTATGCAGGATCACGGCAACCCCGTAAAGCTCAGACATATGATGGATGTGCTTTGCACCTGTTATTGCACCGGCAATTGCAGCACGTTCATTTTCATTTGACAAACCTTTTCCTGAATAGAAGGATGCTCCTCCATTGGAAAACTGGATGATCACCGGTGAATTTACGGTTTTCGCTGCCTCGAGAACTGCATTCACAGAGTTGGTGCTTACCACGTTCACTGCGGGCATAGCAAAGCTGTTTGCTTTTGCTATGTTATGGATAACCTTTACATCATCGCCGGATGCAACACCGGGTTTTACTTTGCTTAAAATTTTTTCAGACATGACTTTGTTATTGAAGTTATTATAATAAAATACCTATTTTCGGATCCATCGCAAATTTATAATAATTTGGACAACTGACCCCATTTAAGAGCTCTTTTAATCTCTAAAAAACCCAAACCGCCTTATTATACATTGTAGGTCGACGAGGCTGTTGTTCCTCCCCTGCCAGTCCAGTTTGTATGGAAAAATTCTCCCCTGGCTTTATCTACTCGTTCATATGTATGTGCACCAAAATAATCCCTTTGGGCCTGAAGCAGGTTGGCAGGAAGCCGTTCAGTCCTGTAACCGTCATAATAACAAAGCGCTGAGCTTAAGGCAGGGATGGGAATGCCATTACTGGTTGCCAATGCGACAACTTTTCTCCAGCTTTCCTGAGCCTTATGAATCGTTTCCTGGAAAAACGGATCGAGAAGCAGATTCTTCAGGTCACTGTTTTTGTCGAAGGCATCCTTTATTTTGCTGAGGAATGCAGAACGTATAATGCATCCTCCCCTCCACATCAGGGCAATACCTCCGTAATTAAGGCCCCATCCGTATTCCTGTGCTGCCTCGCGCATTAAAACATAACCCTGGGCATAAGAAACCATCTTGGAAGCATAAAGTGCCTGCCTCAGGTCTTCAACAAACTCAACTTTGTCGCCCGTAAACTCCGGTTCGGGCCCTTTAAGGATTTTGGATGCCTCAACTCTCTCACTCTTTTGAGCCGACAGGCACCTTGCAAAAACCGATTCGCCAATGAGTGTAAGGGGGATTCCAAGATCAAGAGCAGAAACGGCAGTCCATTTACCTGTTCCTTTCTGTCCGGCTGTATCGAGAATTTTATCCACCATAGGCTTCCCGTCCTCATCCTTATAGGCCAGAATATCCCTGGTTATCTCTATTAAATAACTGTCAAGTTCACTTTCGTTCCAGGCCTTGAACACTTCGTGCATCTGATCTGCGGTCATCCCCAGCATATCCTTCATGATCTGGTAGGCTTCACAAATAAGCTGCATGTCACCGTATTCAATTCCATTATGTACCATTTTGACAAAATGGCCGGCTCCATCCTCGCCTACCCAGTCACAGCATGGTGTGCCGTTGTCAACTTTGGCTGCAATTTTCAGAAATATATCCTTAACCAGCGGCCATGCTGCTTTTGATCCTCCGGGCATTATAGACGGGCCTTTCAACGCACCTTCCTCACCACCTGAGACCCCGGTGCCAATGTACAAAAATCCTTGATTTTCCAGGTATGCAGTCCGCCGGTTGGTATCGGGAAAATGAGTATTACCTCCGTCTATAAGCACATCACCCTTATCAAGGTAAGGAATTATCTGGTCAATAAAATCATCAACCGGCTGACCGGCTTTGACCATGATCATAATTTTCCGGGGCTTCTCAAGTGAATCAACCAGCTCCTGCAGATTACGGGTGCCGATAATATTTTTATCTTTTCCCCTTCCGCTTACAAAATTATCAACCTTCTCTGTAGTCCTGTTGTAAACGGCCACTGTAAAGCCTTTGCTTTCCATGTTCAGAACCAGATTTTCTCCCATTACGGCCAGACCTACCAGTCCGATATCAGCTTTTTTCTTCATAATATTGGTTTTTTTTAAGTGTTATTTGGTAATTTAAATCCGAGTTTTTGTAAAATTTCAATATTCCTGTCCGCAGGATCATTAAATTTAATAGAGTATGCTTCAAATTCTCTTCGCGGGGGATAATTATCCCGCAGCTTTTCAAAATATTCGGGGCCTGTTTTCAACCTGTAATTATCATCCATTATCTCATAAGTATGATGGAATACTATCCTGGCAAGTTGTTCGAGAGACAATAAACTATTTTCAACCTGTATTATACTACCCGATGGCGGTGGTATGGATTCAGGGTACCAGTCATCCATCCCAAGTCCGAAAAATCTGCTTACAGCCCTTACGCTCTGTGCAGTACCATTAGCCTTGCCGTCAAGAGAGTAACCTGCAATATGAGGTGTTCCAATATCCGAAAGTTCAAGTAATGCCTGGTCAATGTCAGGCTCGTTTTCCCATACATCCAGTATCGCTCCCGCTGTATGCTCATTCAGCAATGATTCACGCAACGCAACGGTATTTACCACTTCACCCCTTGAAGTATTTATCAGCCATGCTCCTTTCTTCATTTTGCCGAGAAAATCATAGTCTGCAATATGAGAAGTCTTATCCCTCCCTGTTCTGTTCAAAGGCACATGAATAGTGACTATATCTGATTCCCTGAGAAGCGGTTCCAGGGCGGTAAAAGAATTCCGCCCTTCATTCCTTTCCCGGGGAGGGTCATTTAATAAAACACTCATCCCCGTCAGTCGTGCAAGTTTCTCAACCTTTCTGCCAACATGTCCGACACCGACTATGCCCAGGGTAATATCCCCGAAAGGTTTTCCGGTTTTATCAGTTATATATGCCAGGGAAGATGCAATATACTGCATTACAGAGCCTGAATTGCAACCGGGGGCATTGCTCCATCTTATTCCTTTAGCATTAAGAAAGTCCAGATCCAAATGGTCATATCCTATGGTGGCCGTTGCTATGTACCTTACACCGGAATTACCGAGGAGCTTCTCATCGCACTTTGTTCTTGTACGAAGGATAAGCGCATCGGCTTTTTTAACATGTTGGGGCCCAATCTCCCTTGCGGGGAAATATTCTATTTCTGCAACCTTTTCAAGAGCACCTTTTAAAAATGGAATTTTATTGTCAGCAACAATCTTTATCATAAACAGAATCCCGGGTTAATTGCTTGTTTCAAACCTGTCGCGCGAAGACCATAATCCCTGTGCCGGATTTGATATATAAAACACCTCTTCCCCTTCACTGGTAAGATTAAACCCGTTTTTGAGAGAATGGAGGTTATATTTGGTTTTCATTGCATCCAGGTCTTCATATGAATAGTTAACCGATAAGATCTCTTCCCGGCTCAGGTGCCCAGGACAATAAGTCACCTTAAACCTGTTTTCGGAAGAGCCGTGTATCAGATGTGCTGCTGCGCTAAGGTTATTCCTTAAATCTTCATTTTCATCAACAAGTTTGAGAATTTCAGGGGTTGTGAGATATCCGTATTTCCTGATAAGAGTGTCAATCTCGCTGTCCTCGCCAAACTGCTTCAATCCGGGAGCGAGCACTATCAGTTCGCCTCCGTCTGCAATAGCCATCCGTGTGCGGTAAATACTTTTATTTCCCAGCCAGGTACTTTTAAACTCATCGGGATCAAGATAGACCAGGACTTTTTGCAGTGGTTTCTCAAGCATCGTAAAATTAACCTTTAATGATAGTTCCGCTGCCTTGTTATAACATTCCTGGTCATCACCAACAAACAGGCCTCTCAATTTAAGTTTGCCGTCATCGCCCGTTCCCAGTACAGTAAGGACATAAACGATGGGCAGATGGCTTGCAAAATTATCAGATGCATAATTGAGGACCTTCCTGACAGGTGTTTCAGCCCTGCCCATCATTCTCTCCATGCCATAAGCAGCGCCAAGAAAATGACTTTTATTTATTCCTTCAGATCCCCCCGTACCAACAAACACATTCTTATTGTAATTGGCCATACCGACAACTTCATGGGGAACTACCTGTCCCGGTGAAATTATAAGGTCATAACCACCTTCGACGAGCATTTTATTTACCTGGGCAGGCCAGGGATAATCAACCCGGTTTTCCGAAACCTTACTTACAAACTCTGCAGGCACTTCACCGAGAGTCACTATATCGGTCCTCCACTTGTGCACCCGGAACAGAGATCGCGGCACCCCGGGAAACATCTTATCAATCTCCTTGTCAGTCATCGGAGAATGCGTTCCCAAAGCCGGCAAAATATCGGTAAGTATGTCTCCATAATACTGATGGAGATATGCAGTGATCTCACCTGCCCGGGAATGGTACCTGGTAAAATCGGGCGGAAGGGCAAGAACCTTCTTTTTATTACCCATCTTATCCAGAGCCTCGTTCAATCCATTCTGAAGATCTCTGGGGGTCATATCATCATTTTCAGAACCTCGTTCAAAATAAAGCATATAATAAATTTTAAAAGTTTACCTGATCATTACAAACAAAATCACTTAATATATAGTCAAAACCAATACAAAAGAACCTACCATTCCGGTTTTTCCGGCAGGTAAGAGTTAAACTCTTCAATAAGTCTTCTTTCATATTCACCCTGGTAGGTCCCGTTGAAGAATCTGTCAAGAGCTTCATCATGAAAGCGTTTCCAGGAATCTTCTTCATGACCCGGGTTAACAGGAAAGAATAATACACCGTTGGAAGAGGCAGCATAATAATCGCCCGGTGCATCACCTATCATAAGAATTTTATTGTCCGCATACTTTCCTTTGGCAGCCAAAGCAAGATGCTCTGTTTTGGTACCATACTCCTGTCCCGCGATCAGATGCACGTACTTATCAATACCGTTTTCTTCCCATTCCCTTTTCAACGCTTCGACCGGGGTTTGAGAAACCACAATAGAGTCTGCCTTACCGGTAAGTTTATCAAGAGATTCTTCCACCAGGGGAAAGGGGTTAATGCCAAATACCATTTCGGCAATGTCCTGGTTAACTCTCTTTGACCAGTCAAGCGCCAGATTAATTCGGGGATCATTTACTACGGCAGCATATTTCTCAAGTGCAGGATTGCCAAGTTTAGACTCCATCGAGACCCATTCGGCAAGGGCAGACATATCAGGCATGCCTGCATTCCTGGCCATCACCTCATCCCTTTCTCCCAGGAGCTTAACAGCCTCAATAACAGCCCCAAACCTGTTCATCCCCCTGGTTTTTGAATAGAGATTGACGAACTCCCAGGTCTCCCGTGCATATTTTGAAACCCTTTGCAGGTTATAGTATTTAATAAAATTAGGGCAAAAACATTCCTTTTGCTTTATCTCCATGGTATCAAATACACAACCGTCAGAATCTATTCCTATAAAAAACTCCTTTTGGGGCTTAAGAACTTTCAGTTCATCCTGAAGATTATGTTGCTGATCCATAAGTGAAATCTTTATCAACTTGAATTTTTTTATTGTACTGGATTTAGCTGTCTGATAATCTGACATTAAGCAATTGAAATATCAAATTCTGATTACTAAATGAGGTACAAAAACTCTAAAATAAATAAAATATTTAATAAACCCGGACCGACCGTTAACAGACGCACTACCTGAAAACAACCCCGCTTTTCTCAATCCCCATTTCCAGTCCCCGAAGTTCAGCCATACCCCTGAGAAGGCCAATAGCTGAATAGCCGGGATTGGTCTTTTTTTCAAGGTCATCAAGTATTGTATGGCCGTGGTCTGCACGCATCGGAATTGAAAAGTCAGGCCTGTAAACTGCCTGCCTGCGTTTTTGCTCTTTCAGAATTGCAACAATAACATTATACATATCGACATCACCCCTAAGGTGCCCGGCTTCATGAAAACTGCCATCCTTGTCTCTTTGCGTACTCCTCAAATGGGCAAAGTTAATCTTCGCACCAAGCCTCTCAATAATGCCAACAAGATCATTATCGGCCCTTACCGCAAGAGACCCGGTACATAAAGTCAAGCCATTACTAACGGAATCGACTATTTTAAGGATATACTTCAAATCATCCTCCGTGCTTACAATTCTTGGAAGACCAAATAACGGCTTAGGCGGATCATCCGGATGAATTGCCATTTTTACACCTGATTCTTCAGCCACCGGAATAATTTCCCTGAGAAAATAGGCCAGGTTTTGCCTGTACTTATCTGAATCAATGCCTTTATATTCATCAAGTTTTGCCTGAAACTTTTCAAGAGTATAACCTTCCTGCGCTCCCGGAAGTCCTGAAATAATATTCTTTTGCAGAATTTTCTTTTCCTGGTCGCTCATTTTATCAAACCGCTTCCGGGCCTTTTTCAGTTGCTGTTCAGAATATTCTTTTTCTGCTCCGGGGCGTTTAAGAATAAAAACTTCAAATGCAGCAAACTCACTCACATCAAATGCCAGTGCCCTGGCGCCATCTTCCAGTTCATACTCAAGATCTGTCCTGGTCCAGTCGACTACAGGCATAAAGTTGTAACAAACTGTTTTTATGCCAGCTTCTCCAACATTCCGCAGGCTCTCCTTATATTTTTCAATATAAACATCACGACCTGGTCTGCCCAGCTTAATATCATCATGAACAGGTATACTCTCAATAACGGTCCATTCGAGACCGGTAGATTTTGCAGGTTTTTTGCTGTCATCCCATTCAATCATTCTTTTTCGTTCCCGCAACTTATCCGCATCCCAAACTTCGCCAATAGCTATTTCATGTAAAGCAGTTACTATGCCGGTAGCACCTGCCTGTCTGATATCCCAGAGACTAACGGGATCATTGGGCCCGTACCATCTCCATGTCTGTTCCATGCTCATATATCACTCTCCTTATATTTATAATCTATTTATTTTTACCCAGATTGCACCACCAGATAACACGTTATCAACAAGCGGGTTGCAAATAAAGTTACTTAAATTTATCTATTTAATAGCTTGAATTAATTTAATAGTTTACACTATCTTAATATAACTTTTATAATACTTAACGGCGGCCTTCAATCATTTGCAGGCTTGAAATAACTTACGATAATTTGAGTGGCTGCAATGTCTTACATTCTCCTAAAATAGCTGAAATCTCAGCAGGATAAGCTAAACTCCGCCATAAGCACTATAACCACCATCAACAGGAAGAACCACACCGTTAACAAAAGCCGACACATCCGAAAGAAGGAATAACAAAGCTCCTTGCAGATCTTTGGGTTCTCCGAATTTACCTACCGGAGTACTTGAAATTATTTTTTCTCCCCGGGGAGTAAGATCTCCGGTTTTTTCATCAGTGAGTAAAAACCTGTTCTGATTAGTCAGGAAAAAACCAGGAGCAATAGCATTTACCCTGACTCCGGTTTTACCAAAATGTACTGCTAACCATTGAGTAAAATTATTAATAGATGCTTTTGCTGCAGAATATGCCGGTATCTTTGTAAGGGGCTTGAAAGCGTTCATAGAAGATATATTTAAAATAACGCCACTGCCCCTTTCTACCATGACATCGGCAAAGATCATGGTCGGGATTAAAGTGCCGATGAAATTCAGATCAAACACTTTACGAAAGCTTTCAATATCCAGCCCAAAGAATCCATCGGAAAAATCATCGGACTTTCCGGATTCTATCTGTTCAATTTTCGTAGTTGCGCCCGGGGCGTTCCCTCCTGCCGCATTTATAAGAATATCAATCTTACTGAATTTATCAATAATTATTTCCCTTGCTTCAAGAAGCGATGATTTGTCAAGGACGTTTGCTCCAAGACCAAGGCTTTCAACACCATATTCTTTTTCAATCTTATCTGCTACAATTACGGCAGCCTCTTTATTAAGATCAATCACAACAACCTTAACGCCTGCAGAGGCTAGTGCCTCAGCCATGGATGCACCCAATACTCCACCGCCACCGGTAAGAATACATACTTTGTTCTTTAAATCACTAAAATCAAGTTTCATATTAAATTTTAATTTAATTATTATTATAATAAATTAATTATATGTCTGCCCGGTAATAATACATACAACCTTGCTTGCTATTTATAAATATAATGTCCGAGGTTCTCTTTGGTAATGATATCTATTGGTAAAAATTGATCTCTATCCACCTCTTTTTTAAGTACCAGATGATGGAATAATGCCATGATGCTTTTAAAGCCTTGCTCATATGGTCTTTGACTAATAAGAAAATCTATAATCCCTTTTTTGAGATAAGTCATATTCTCTTCAAGCAAATCATATCCTATTAAAACTATATCATTAAGATCATTCTTTTCAAGGAACCTCGCTACATGAAAAACCATTGAATTGGTGACAAAAATCCCTTTAAGCTGCTCAGAAGATGAGGAAATAGCATCTTCAAGAACCATTTCCATATTTTTTTCAGAGACATCGGTAACATTCAGGAAGCCGAATGCTTTGCCGTGGTGTTTCAAATTACTTTCATAAAAACTCCTGAAACCTTCCTCTCTCTTTACGATATGCGCCTGGCGGCCAACCTCTTTTTTCATGAAATTCACAATAAGGATACGGTCATTGTCTTTTAATCCGTAGTGCATGATCTTTGCGGCAACCATTCCACTCTGAAAAGAATCCTGACCTACAAAAGCGATACAGTTTTCCAGACAGACATTTGCATTTACCAGTACCACGGGTATTTTTATTTCCCGACATCTTTTTACCAGGCTTGTAGCCTCTTCAGCAAAAACAGGAGCAAGAACAAGACCCTGCGGCATACTTTCAATCACCTTGGCAGATTTTTCAATAAAGCTCTTCCTGTCAAAATAATCAAAGAAATATCGTTCAAGTGATATCCCAAAGTGCATGATCTCCCTTAGCCCGTCTTCGATTCCTTCCATGGGGTACCTCCAGAAAGTACTCCCCTGATTAACTTCAGGAATAAGAACGGCAATCCTGAAATTACGCTTAGCAGCCAATAAACTTGCAAGGATATCTGGTTGATAGTCCAGTTCCCGGATAATCTCAAGAACCTTCTTCCTTGTTTTTTCACTAACTTCCCCTCTGTTATGGAGTACCCTGTCCACCGTTCCTGCCGATACACCGGCAAGTCCTGCAATATCTTTTATCCTGATCTTTGAAATATTATTCTTATTCACCTGCCTGAAAACAATTCATCATGATTTTATAATAAAACCGCATTTTGACACAAAGTTAAAAAAATATTTGTATTTTCGTGTACGCAAACGGAATAATTTATCTTATCGTTAATGTTTAACAAGCACTTAAACTAACCTAATTATTAACATAACAATATTCAGCATGCAAATTGGAAAATTTTCTTTCGGAATCGGCGATCGTTTTGCTCATCAAGGTGAGGCCCAGCTACAGGCATTTATTATGGCCAGGCAAAAGGGGTTGGATGTAACACCTGTATGGAACAAATCCAACCGTGAGCATACAACCGTCAACTCACAACCAGTCGAAACAAGAAAGGAGGCAGACAATGCCGTCAGAAACCTGAAATGGGATGGTTCATGGTTTGTTGATGCCGACCATATCAATATGGGTAATGTGGACCGGTATATTGACAGCTCAGATTTTTTTACTATAGATGTAGCTGATTACATTGGTCAAAAAGCTTCTGAAGAAGATCTGAACAGTTTCATTGAAAATAATTCGGATTTTGAAGGTGAACTCATTATACCCGGCATTGAAGGTTCTTTTAAGGTTTCAAAGGAGACGCTTCGCCTTATCGGCGAAAAATTCCTCTTGGCTATCAGGGAAGCGGCGAAAATATACCGCCATATTGAATCGGCAAAAGGAAAGAATAATTTTATTACCGAGATATCAATGGATGAAGTAAGCCAGTCCCAGTCCCCTCTGGAACTGTTTTTCATACTCAGCGCCATTTCTGCTGAAGGTGTTCCGGTGCAGACCATAGCACCCAAATTCAGCGGCAGATTCAATAAGGGAGTAGATTACGAGGGAGACGCAGATCAATTTGCTGAAGAATTTGAACAGGATCTGATGGTAATTGATTTTGCCGTAAAAAAATTCAATCTGCCTGGAAACCTGAAGTT
The DNA here is from genome assembly GCA_007120695.1 of Bacteroidales bacterium. Classification (GTDB taxonomy): domain Bacteria; phylum Bacteroidota; class Bacteroidia; order Bacteroidales; family PUMT01; genus PXAP01. The sequence continues at coordinate 12,935 of SKND01000093.1, forward strand.
GAGCGTACACAGCGGAAGCGACAAATTCAGCATATATCCGGTGATGGGAAGCCTTATCAGAAAACATGACAAAGGCATTCATGTCAAAACCGCCGGCACAACCTGGCTGGAAGAAATGACGGGAATGGCCATGGCCGAAGGAAGCGCCCTGGACCTTGCAAAAAGGATTTACAGTGAGGCACTCAAACAATTTGATGAATTATGTAAGCCCTATTCAACGGTCATAGATATAAACAAGGACAATCTTCCCTCCCCGGAAGAGGTATCTTCATGGGATGGAACCCGTTTTGCTGATGCATTGAGGCATGATCCGGCCAATCCATCATATAATTCCGATTTGAGGCAACTGATCCACGTGTCATATAAAATAGCTGCCGGAATGGGAAATGCCTACACCGACATGCTGGTAAGGCATAAAGAAATAATAGCCAGACAGGTGACAGATAATATTTACTACAGGCATTTCACAAGAATTTTCGATATCTGATGCGGACATCTACAACAGGAACACCAAAAACGTGTCCGGCACTACCTTACAATAAATTTAACTAAAAAAACAGACATTTATGAAGACTTTTATGGATGAGAATTTCATGCTGCAAAACAAAACCGCTGAAAAACTTTATTATGACTATGCAAAGGAGATGCCGATCATTGATTATCATTGTCATCTTCCTCCCCATGAAATTGCAGAAGACAAGATATTTTCAAACATGTCAAAGATATGGCTTGAGGGAGATCATTATAAATGGCGGGCGATGCGCGCAAATGGTGTAGCCGAAAAGTACTGCACAGGTGATGCGCCGGACGAGGAGAAATTCCTCAAATGGGCTGAAACAGTGCCCCACACCCTTAGAAACCCGCTTTATCACTGGGCACATATGGAACTTCGCAGGCCCTTTGGTATTTCCAGGCTTCTTAACCCTTCAACGGCAAAAGAAATTTATGACCAAACCGGCCAGATGCTTCAGACATCCGAATTCAGCGCACGCAATATAATGCGCAAAATGAATGTTGAGCTGGTCTGCACCACAGACGATCCGGCCGACGATCTGAAACATCATATAAAAACAAAGCAGGATGGGTTTGAGATAAAAGTGCTCCCGACCTGGAGGCCGGATAAAGCAATGGCAGTTGAGAATTCTGATGCATACAATGACTATCTCGGTAAGCTGGAGAAAGCATCGGGTGTTTCAATTACCGGTTTTGATGATCTTATCTCTGCAATTAATAAAAGGCACGATTTTTTCCATGATCAGGGCTGCCGGCTTTCTGATCACGGTCTGGAGACTTTCTATGCTGAAGATTTTAAAGACGGGGAAATAAAAAAGATATTCGAAACGGTACGATCCGGCAAACCGGTCGGTCAGGAAATGGTCAGTAAATTTAAATCGGCAATGTTGGTTTATTTTGGGATTATGGATTATGATAAAGGATGGACACAACAGTTTCATGTTGGCGCCCTAAGGAATAACTCAAGCCGCATGTACAATAAGCTTGGCGCTGACAAGGGGTTCGATTCAATCGGCGATTCTGAAATGGCCCGTCCTATGTCCAGATTCTTCGACAGGCTTGACAGTGATAATAAACTTGCCAAAACCATTCTTTACAATCTGAACCCCGGCGATAATGCAGTGATGGCTACAATGGCGGGTAACTTCAATGACGGTTCGGTTCCGGGAAAAATGCAATTTGGAAGCGGATGGTGGTTCCTTGACCAGAAAGACGGAATGGTAGATCAAATAAACACACTGTCCAATATGGGGTTATTAAGCAGGTTTGTGGGTATGCTGACCGATTCCCGCAGCTTTTTGTCTTATCCCCGGCATGACTATTTCAGAAGGATACTTTGCAATCTCATCGGAACAGATATTGAAAACGGTGAAATACCCGATGATATGGAATTGACAGGTACTATGGTGAAAAATATCTGCTATTATAATGCCAAAAACTATCTTGGTTTATAAGATTCAAAACCTGATTACAGCCTGTCATCACTGATATTTCCAGAAAAATGTACACTAAATTTTTTTCAATAACTGATAATGCTTAAAGAATCTTTCATAGCATGCAAAATCGACGACAAGTCAATTTATCAGACGTCAATTAAACTTTCAAATTTCCGCAAAAAATTCGCTAAAATCGGAATATCCACAACCAATTGTAATGTCTTTTTACATTACAAGAAGTAAAATTACATCAGATATTTGGTTTCCGGGTCAGTAAATTAGATGTAAAATAATCCCTGATCCGGATATGCTGAAGCGCTGTACTTTTGATAGTTTTATTATAGTTTTTATATAAATTTATATATTTTTGACCGGGTTACTACTAAATAACTTTTTAAAATACATACAAGGAATGAAGATAATATGCTTTGGAGAAATCATGCTAAGACTGGCAACTCCAGGATATCAAAGATTTTCACAGGCAACGTCATTTGATGCGGTATATGGAGGAGGTGAGGCTAATGTAGCTATCTCCCTGGCTAATTATGGTCTGTCCGTTGATTATATCACCAGGCTTCCTGATAATGATATTGGTAAATCAGCATTAATGACACTGAGGAAACATAACGTTGGTACCAACCATATTATTTACGGAGGAGAGCGGCTGGGTATATATTTTCTGGAGACCGGCGCTGTAAACCGGGGCAGCAAAGTAGTATACGACAGGGCCCATTCAGCTATTTCTGAAATCAAACCGGGTATGGTGGACTGGGACAAGGTAATGGAGGATGCAGGATGGTTTCACTGGACAGGAATCACGCCGGCCATCTCCGAAAACACCGCAATGGTATGCCTGGAAGCAATTAAGGCGGCCAGCAGGAACGGGGTCACTGTTTCAACCGATCTGAACTACAGAAAAAATCTCTGGAAGTATGGAAAAAAAGCTTCTGAAGTGATGCCCCAACTGGTAGAGGGATGTGATATCATCCTTGGTAATGAAGAGGACGCTGAAAAGGTTTTCGGTATTAAACCCGAGGGCATGGATGTTACCAAAGGAATGGTTGAAGCGGAAGCTTACGAATCTGTATGCCGGCAATTACTAAAGCGGTTCCCAAAGGCAAAAAAAGCTATAATTACCCTGCGGGGCTCAATAAACGCTAACCACAATACCTGGTCGGGTGTAATGTTCGATGGAGAAAAGCTGTTCACGGCACCATTGTATGACATCACTCATATTGTTGACAGAGTTGGAGGCGGGGATTCTTTCATGGCCGGACTGATTTACGGATTGACCCGATATGCGGGTGATGACCAGAAAGCACTGAATTTTGCTGTTGCCGCGTCATGCCTGAAGCATACTATTTCAGGTGATTACAATCTGGTGACTGTGGATGAGGTAGAGAAGCTAATGGGAGGCGATGCATCCGGAAGAGTTTCACGATAAAATGATCTGTAGTCGACTAAAGTTCAGGAATTTAATAAAATATAATAATGGCGCGTTTTTCAAGGATTGAAGTAGTAATTAAAATGAAGGAGACAGGCATTGTACCTGTTTTTTATCATCCCGATCCGGATATATGTCTTGAGGTAATAAAGTCCTGTTATAATGGGGGATTGAGAGTATTTGAATTCACGAACAGGGGGGATTTTGCTCATGAGGTGTTTGCAGAAGTCAATAAAAAAATTATAAATACCTTTCCCGATATGATCATGGGAGCAGGTTCGGTAATCGATGTACCTACAGCCGTGCTTTACATGCAAACAGGAGCCAACTTTATTGTTTCGCCTGGATTACATGAAGATATGGCATCGGTTTGCAACCTGCGTAAAATTCTGTGGTCGCCGGGCTGCGGATCGGTAACCGAAATTTCGCGAGCCGAGGAGTTAGGGGCGGAAGTGGTGAAAATATTTCCCGGATCACAGGTAGGTGGTCCCAAATTCGTTGCTGCAGTGAGGGGACCAAAACCGTGGACAAGCATCATGCCTACCGGGGGCGTTGAACCAACCGAAGAAAATCTGAGCGCCTGGTTCAATGCCGGTGTGCATTGTGTCGGCATGGGATCGCAATTAATTACTAAAGATATAATTAAGAACCGCGATTTTGACCTGCTTGAGAAAACGGTAAAAAATACAGTCGATATACTAAAAAATATCAGGAACCTTTAAATTAAATAAAGATGTTATCAAGAGCCTTACGAATTTACCTGCTGTTGCTTGTTCCATTATTCCTCTTTTCCTGCAGAGAAGCCGATCATGTGACAGTTCTGAAGTTGGGACACGGTCTTGCTCCCAGTCACTCGGTGCACCAGGGCATGGTGTATATGGCCGAACGGCTTGCAGAAATATCCGACGGACATATGCGGATTGACATCTATCCGTCCGAACAGCTTGGATCGGAGAGAGAAAATCTTGAGATGCTCCAGATCGGCAGTCTGGCGATAACAAAAGTATCAGCCGCCGTTATGGAAAGCTTTGCCCCAAGCTACCGTGTGCTTAATCTTCCATATATTTTCATAAGCAGAGAGCATACCGAAAGGGTGCTGGACAGCGATATAGGCCACGAGATACTGATGGATGGGGAGGAATTCTGGCTACGGGGACTGGCTTTTTATGATTCCGGAAGCAGGAGCTTTTATACCAAAGACAGGCCTATAAACGAACCTGCAGACTTGCGGGGTCTTAAGATAAGGGTCATGCCCAGTCCTTCGGCCGTTAACATGGTCAGGGCTATGGGCGGTTCACCTACACCGATATCCTGGGGCGAGTTGTATACGGCACTCCAGGGCGGTGTTGTTGACGGTGCCGAAAATAATCCGCCAAGTTTCTATCTCTCAAACCATTTTGAGGTTGCACGATACTATTCAATCAATGAACATTCAACCGTGCCTGACGTGCTGCTTATAAGCACCAAGATATGGAATACACTGACAGAAGAGGAACAAGGTTGGTTACAGGAGGCTGCAACTGAATCGGTCGGTTACCAGAGAAAGCTGTGGATCGAATCGGAAAGGCACTCACTTGAGATGGCAGAAGCCGCCGGAGTAGAGATAATATATCCCGACAAACAACCTTTTATAGATATAGTGCAGCCGCTTTACGAAGAGTTAAAAAGTGATGAACAGTTAAGCAGGCTGATTAACAGGATACGGGAAAAATCCGTCGCAGATTAATCTAACAGAAAAAACAGATGTCACAACCGGTTTCAGTTTTAATATTTTACCGGTTTTAACCTTTTAAATACCAACCGATGACTATTCGTATATTTCTTGACAAGTTTCTTGCCGGTTTTGTAACGGTACTGATGGGAGTACTGGTTGTAAATGTACTTTGGCAGGTGATAAGCCGTTACCTGGTTGGCCACCCGAGCCCTTTTACAGATGAGCTCGCAGGCTTCCTGCTTATCTGGGTGGGATTGCTGGGAGCGACCTATATTACCGGCAATAAGGAACATCTCGCTATCGATCTGTTGCACCATAAGCTTTCCCCGAAAGGGAAATTAAAGATCAACCTTATAATCAACATCCTTATAACGTTGTTTGCCCTGGTGGTTCTGGTCTTAGGCGGCAGCAACCTGGTATATATCACCCTGCACCTGAGCCAGCTTTCTTCGGCATTGCAGATACCGATTGGCTATGTCTACCTGGTACTGCCGCTAAGCGGGATTTTTATAATGTATTATGCGATTTATGATATTTTTTATCCGCAAATCAAAGACTCCTGATTGGTTATAGTTCTGAAAAAATGGTATTAATCCTACACAAAGCATAAATAATGGAATATTTAGAGATCTGGGTACTGGTTATAAGTTTTGTTGCGCTGCTGATTCTCGGGGTACCAATCGCATACAGCATCGGGATATCAGGCACCCTCACGCTATTAATAAATGTTATGCCGCTGCCGGCATTCACGACGTTCTCACAACGAATGGCAACCGGACTCGATAGTTTTGCCCTGCTTGCTATCCCGTTCTTTATCCTGGCGGGCCAGTTGATGAATCAGGGGGGAATTGCACTGCGGCTGATTGATTTTGCCAAGGTTCTGGTGGGAAGGCTGCCCGGGGGACTGGCTTTTGTGAATGTGATGGCGAACATGCTTTTCGGGGCTATATCAGGTTCGGCAGCCGCCTCGGCATCTGCCATAGGCAGTTTTATGACTCCCAAAATGGTTGAGGAGGGCTACGATAAGCCATTCGCTGCTGCAGTCAATATAACTTCGGCCACAACGGGACTGGTAATTCCTCCCAGCAATATCCTGATCGTCTACAGCCTGGCCAGCGGAGGAGTATCAATTGCGGCACTTTTTATTGCAGGATATGTTCCGGGCATACTGACAGGACTGCTGCTTATGGGAGTGGCTGCAGCCTATGCCTACAGGAAGAATTACCCTGTCGGGGAAACGACCGGATTCAGAACAGGGGTAATGAAATTTCTCGATGCCATACCTAGCCTGATGCTCCTGGTAATAGTTATAGGAGGTATCCTGGCAGGTATTTTTACTGCGACTGAAGCTTCAGCAATAGCGGTGCTCTACGCACTTATACTGGCCCTGATCTATGGAGAAGTAAAATTGGCTCATATACCCTCCATCCTGCTCAAGAGTGTAAGGGTCACCTCAATTGTGCTGTTGCTTGTGGCCACCTCGATGGGAATGTCATGGGTAATGTCATTTGCCAACATACCACAAAACGTTAGTGCAGGTTTACTCTCAATTAGCACTAATGTAATAGTAATACTGCTTATTATAAATCTCATATTGCTGTTTGTCGGTATTTTCATGGATATGACCCCCGCAGTGCTGATATTCACACCTATCTTTCTGCCAATAGTAGCCGATCTTGGCATTGATCCGGTCCATTTTGGCATTATAATGGTGGTAAACCTTACCGTAGGACTCTGTACACCTCCGGTAGGATCACTGCTTTTTATCGGATGCAGTGTGGCGGATCTGAGCATAATGAAAGTGATACGTCCGCTTATGCCGTTTTTTATAGCTATGATAGTTGCACTTATGCTGATAACCTACATACCTGCAATCAGTCTCTGGCTGCCCGGTGTTTTCGGTTATTAAACTAAATTCAAAATGACTGATCTGAAAAAGCTCAACCGAAGGCAGTTCCTGGGTATGACAGGATCAGCCTTTGCCTTTACCGTAGTACCCAGGCATGTACTGGGAGGGCTTAACTATGTAGCTCCAAGTGATAAGATCACTCTCGGACTAATCGGTTGCGGTACCCAGCAACTTAGAGAACTTACTTCACTTATAACCGATAAGCGTATCCGGGTTGTGTCAGTTTGCGACCCGGTAAAACACCCCACGGGATACCTGGACTGGTCACCTTACGGCATAAGAGATTCAATAAGAGGATTGCTTGGTGATAAAAAGTGGGGAGAAGATCTGCCCGGAATCCCGGGAGGCCGTGATACCGGGAAAGAGGTAGTGGACAGGTACTACTCGGGACAGGGACAGGGACAGGGCCAGGGTCAGTCAGCCGGAAATAAAGGTTGCACAGCCTACGCCGATTTCAGGGAGATGCTTGACAGCGAACCTGACATGACGGCGGTAAAGATCATTACCCCTGATCACCAGCATGCCGTACAGGCCATTGCAGCAATGAAAAAAGGAAAGCATGTTATAATGCATAAACCTGTTGCAAACAGGGTTTATGAGGCAAGGGTTACGGTTGAAACCGCCCGGCAGACCGGTCTCACAACCCACCTGCTTGCCTGGAGCTACAGAAGTCAGTATGACGTAGTTAAAAAGTGGATTGATGAAGGTGCAATAGGCACTCTCAGGGAGGTTCACAACTGGTCATACAGGCCGGTATGGCCCCAGTGGCCGGAAAATCCTTCTGAACCAAAACCTGTTCCGGATGGATTTGACTGGGACCTTTGGCTGGGACCGGTGCCGGACAGGCCTTACCACCCTGACTTCACCCATAATGTTTATCGCGGATGGTACGACTTCGGGGCAGGAAGTGTGGCTGATATGGGGATATACAGCCTCTGGCCGCTGTTCAGGACCTTCGGCATCAATACCCCGCCGGTGAGCATTGAAGCACTTGGAACCACTACCAACACCGTTACACCACTTAATACCTGCCAGATGGTTAATAATACGGTATCCTTCCCCCACTCCAGTATACTGAGATGGAAATTTGAGCCCGAAACAGGTGCACCGGGGCTTGACCTTTTCTGGTATGACGGCGGAATGAAACCTCACAATCCCCCCGAGATGGAAGCCGACAACCTCGAGCTGCCAAGGGAGGGGATGCTGTTTGCAGGTGATGAAGGAAAAATTATCGGGGGTTTCCATTGCGAGAACCCGCGTATCATACCCCGTGAAAAAATGATCTCATTCACCGGTTCCGAAGATCCGCCGGAAGACAGGATCGAGCGGGGTACCGATGTATGGATCAATGCAGTGCTCAAAGGAGAACAATCACCGGGCAGCTTTCAGGATGTAGAGGTTTGTAATGAAACGACACTCCTTGCAGCAGTTGCCCTGAGAGCAGGAAGAAAGATCCTCTATGATCCTGAATCAATGGTTGTCAAGAACATCCCCGGGGCTGACAGGTTTCTATACCGCGGGGAGTACCGAAAGGGATGGGAAGTTTAATGAATTTATGTATCTTTACATATAAATTATCTAATATAATAAGATATGATATGATACAATTTAAGTGTGATGGTTGCGGGAATCAGTTTGATACACATGGCAAGGTACTGGAATACAACAGTCCCGTTTATGGTCCCTGCAGCAAGAAAGTGGCAGATTGCCCGAAATGCGGCAGTCAAAGCGACGAATACAGGCCGCCTAAAGTGTCAAAATCAAAATCTGCTTCTTACCAGGAGGCGATGCCCTCGATGGGCGGCTGTGGTGGCGGGGGTTGCTGCCGCCAGCCATAATTAGTGTCCGTCCATAAACTGACTTTATAGTCAGACTCTAATTAAATAATAGCTTCCGGCAAAATTTTGAAAATCAAAAAAGGGATGATATCATCCCTTTTTTGATTTTATCTCTGCCAGCCTGTCAAGCAGCTTATCCATTTCACCCGGATCAAGTCCCGGACGACTGAGCATCTCTTCAATCTCCTTTTGGGTATTGTCTGCAGAGATCGTGTCGCTCGGTTTTTTGCCGGCCGGCCGTTTAACCTCTTCCTTTTTCTCAGTTCCTAAATGTTCATTGAGCAGATCTTCTCCAACCTCGCTCCTGAGCTGAGTGATCATATTTTCCATCATCTGCCTGAAAGGTTCACGAAACTTCTCAGGAATATCGTCAGGCATCATGTGCTTCATCATCTCATACTGGTTCAGCATAAGCTTGAACTGACCGGCAAACTGCGGATTTGTCCCGGGCAGATTCCCCTCTGACATTTTGTCGGCCAGTTTTTTAAACAGGGCCAGCAATGTTTCAAAGTTATCCCTGAATGACTGGTCGTTTGAATCCATATTAACTCCTTTTTTACCTTTATATAACAACGGTTATGCCAAATTGTTGTTCTAAACAGGTTCAAAAAGGTTATTACAGGTTCTTAAAATCAAAGAGGCTGCTCCTGTACGAATCAATCGGTGCACACGAACATGTAAGATTCCTGTCACCATGGGCATCATCCACCCTGCTGACTGATGGCCAGAATTTATTGTCGGCTATCCATTTCAGAGGATAGGCTGCTTTCTGTCTGCCATAAGGACGGTCCCAGTTATCTGATACAGTAACCTCAGATGTATGCGGTGCATTTTTCAGCACGTTGTTCTTTTTATCTGCTTTCCCGTCACGTATCTCCATCATCTCACCATGGATACTCATCATAGCCTCCACAAACTTGTTCAGCTCATAAAGAGATTCGCTTTCAGTGGGCTCCACCATAAGAGTCCCTGCCACCGGGAACGAAAGTGTGGGAGCGTGAAATCCATAGTCCATCAAACGTTTGGCAATATCTGCCTCTGTTACACCAATCTCCTTATCATTCCTGAATTTGCGGCAATCAAGTATCATCTCGTGTGCCACAAAGCCGTTTACCCCCTTATAGAGTATATCATAGTGATCCTTCAGACAGGCAGCCAGATAGTTGGCATTGAGTATGGCAATTTTTGTCGCTTCAGTAAGTCCCCGCTCACCCAGCAACTTAATATAAGCATGTGAGATAGTCAGTATGCTCGCGCTTCCCCAGGGAGCGGCAGCGATTGCTTCATCTCCCTTTTCACCTCCCGTTTTAACGACAGGATGCTGTGGCAGGAATTCAACAAGATGGGCAGCAACACCAATTGGACCCATTCCGGGGCCACCCCCGCCGTGAGGAATGGCGAAAGTTTTATGCAAGTTGAGATGACACACATCTGCCCCGACTATGGCAGGATTGGTAAGCCCTACCTGCGCATTCATATTTGCACCATCCATATAAACCTGTCCCCCGTTCTCATGAATTATCTCATTCATCTCAATTATTCCCGGCTCATAGACCCCGTGTGTTGACGGGTAAGTAACCATAAAGGCCGCAAGGTTATCCCTGTGCTTTCCGGCTTTTGCCCTAAGATCCTTCAGGTCAACATTACCGTGCTTGTCGCAATCAACAATTACCACTTCCATGCCGGCCATAACAGCACTAGCAGGGTTGGTACCGTGAGCCGATGAAGGGATAAGGCAAATATTCCGGTGTCCTTCGTTTTTGCTCCCGTGATATCCCCTGATGACCATCAGGCCGGTATATTCACCGGCCGCACCTGAATTGGGCTGGAATGATATTGCATCATAGCCGGTTATCTCACAAAGATCAGCAGCCAGTTCATCCATCAGTTCATGGTATCCTGCCGCCTGATCAACCGGAACGAACGGGTGGATACCCCCAATCTCGGGCCAGCTTAATGAAAGCAACTGGGTTGCAGCATTCAGTTTCATGGTGCAGGATCCGAGCGATATCATTGAGTGTGTGAGACTGAAGTCCTTTCTCTCCAGCTTCTTCATATATCTCATCAACTCGGTTTCAGAACGATAAGCCTTGAATACATCAAGGGTAAGGAAAGAGCTTTCGCGGATAAAACTCTTGTCAAACCACGCCTTCTCTTCCAGCTTATCAGTTGTCAATGGATCTTTTCCAACAGCCCGGGCAAAGACCGATACTATAAGATCAATATCCTTTACAAGTGTAGTCTCATCAGTGCTGATTCCTAAAGTCTTTTCATCAAAATAGAGGAAGTTGATCCGGTTTTCAAGTGCAATCTTCCTGATATCTGCTGTGCTCACACCTTCGGGCAATGTAATTCTGAGAGTATCAAAGAAGCTCTTATTCTCCTGTTTATAGCCAAGTTTTTCCAGTTTCACCGACAAGGTCCCTGCGCAATGATGTACATGCCGGGCAATCCGTTCCAGTCCCTCTTCTCCGTGATAAACAGCATACATACCTGCCATTGTTGCCAGTAATGCCTGCGCTGTACATATATTGGAGGTTGCACGCTCCCGCTTGATATGCTGCTCCCTTGTCTGCAGTGCCATTCTGAGTGCATGGTTGCCCTGTGCATCAACGGTCACTCCTATTATTCGTCCCGGTATGTGACGCTTGAATTTTTCACGTGTTGCAAAATACCCGGCATGCGGACCTCCATAACCAAGAGGTATGCCAAATCTCTGGGTAGAACCTACCACCACATCTGCCCCCCATTCACCGGGTGGTGTTAAAAGTGCCAGACTAAGGATATCTGCAATAACTCCTGTGTACACTCCTTTATCTGATGATTTTTTCACAAAATCCCGGTAATCACATATACTGCCGTCACCAGCCGGATACTGGACCAGAAGTCCGAAATAATCATCACCCGGTGCAGATTCCTTATAACTTCCTGTTACCAGGTCAATGCCCAGCGGTATTGCCCTGGTTTTAAGCACAGCAAGATTCTGCGGAAAAATATTCTCATCAACAAAAAACTTAACGGCCCCGTTTTTAACCTTATCCCTGGACCGGGAGTTGAACATCATAATCATTGCTTCGGCTGCCGCAGTGGCCTCATCAAGCAGTGAGGCATTGGCAATCTCCATACCGGTAAGATCCATTACCACGGTCTGGAAGTTTAGCAGTGCTTCCAGCCTGCCCTGAGATATCTCAGCCTGGTAAGGTGTGTATGAAGTATACCAGCTCGGGTTTTCAAGAATATTTCGCTGTATAACCGGGGGGAATATAGTATTGTAATAACCAAGACCAATATAGGACTTATATACTTTGTTTTTTGAAGCAATCTCCCAAATGCGTTGCAGGTATTCGTACTCACTAATACCCTCCTCCGGCAGGTTCATTGGCTCTTTTAACCTTATTGATTCCGGAACGGTTTTATCAATGAGCTCCTCCATTGATTCGACGCCTGCTCTTTTGAGCATGCCGTCAATTTCTTCGGGACGGGGACCGTTATGACGGTACAGAAAATTATCTAATGCCATATCTCAGATAAATTACATAGTTAACATAAAGAATTATCCTTTATTTTGTAAAAATAAAAATTAGCAATGGTGATAACCAAGATAAAAATCATGATATGCTGCTCATTCCTGCCGGACCTGAAGGGCAGTTTACCGCTATGTTGAAAAATTGTGCGGTAAAGGATATGAATCCGGGAAAACTCAGGAAGTTATAAACGGATTTGTCCTGTTCTCTTCTCCTATGGTTGTTTCGGGACCGTGACCGCAGTATACCTTCACATCTTCAGGAAGAGTCATCAACTTCTCCCTTATCGAACTTATAAGGGTATCATAATTCCCCCCCGGCAGATCTGTTCTTCCTATACTCCCGTTGAACAATGCATCGCCCGCAATAACAAATTTATCCTCTGCGCTGTACAAGGCTATACTTCCTGGAGAGTGACCCGGTACATGAAGGATTTCAAGGGCAGAATTACCAAAAACAAGTGGTTTTCCCTCCTCCAGATATTCATCAATTCCCGGTGGCTCTTCAACCTCAAATCCGAACATAAGGCCATGTTCAACGGCATTGGCAATAAGAGACTCATCGCCGGCATGGGCAGCAACAGGAACCTTGTATTTATTCTTGAAAAAGGAGTTTCCAAGAAGGTGATCTACATGGCAATGTGTGTTTACAATCCTAACAGGTTTGAGTTTATTATTTTCAATGAAATAGAGCACCTCCTTTTTTTCTTCTACTGTGTAACTGCCCATATCAACAAAGATACATTCACCGGTCTCATCATAGAGAAGAAATGAATTTTCCTGGAAGGGATTAACTACGAATTTTTGAACTTTTATCATAATATTACATCGATTTGCCTTTCAATAAAGGAACAAAGACGAACCGTCCATGTTCAGTTTCCGAATACTCATCATCGCTTTTTCTTTCTATCCTGGTCATCACCTGCGAGCTGCTGTCGCCCAGCGGGATTACCATGATGCCTCCGATCTTGAGCTGTGATTTAAGCTTTTCAGGTATTTCTGTTGCACCTGCTGTTATCAGAATCCTGTCAAAAGGTCCGTAAGAAATCTGGCCCTCGTAACCATCTCCGTAAAAAAAATTTGCTTTATATCCTATTGAAGGCAAAAATGATTGTGCCTTCAAAAAAAGGTCACGCTGACGCTCGATGGTAAATACCTTGGCTCCCATTTCAACCAGAATTGCCGTCTGGTATCCTGAACCGGTACCTACCTCGAGTACCTTATGATAACGATCAACCTCAAGAAGCTGGGTTTGAAATGCTACGGTATAGGGCTGGGAAATTGTCTGTCCGCAACCTATAGGAAAGGCCTGATCCTTATATGCATATTTAACAAAACTTGTATCCATGAAAAAATGCCTCGGCACATTCATCATGGCATTGAGAACTTTTTCATCTTTAATCCCCTTGGAATGCACCTCTTCAACAAGGATCTTCCTTAAACCTTTATGACGGTATGTATCGTTCATTACTTTTTGCAGATAATTTTTGAATCCGAACTGCGGCTGAAAATTGCTGCAGGGACTGCTAAATTACATTATTTTTATTTTCAAACCGACCAAACCGGTATGTTTAATAATATTGTTTTCTATGGTAGTGATTATAGCAAATGCGTGAGATGCTAACGACAAATTAACGCCATTAATCCTGATTCATGACGGAATTAACAACATACGGTTGATAAGTATAGGGTGGCAGGGAATTGTTAACGTGCAAAATACCTTACTTTTGCAGTAAAATGAATCCACCTGTTACTGTGTAACACAAAAAGTCATGAACACTACTTTTAACACCGGTCTTGTAGGAAATTCCGACAACCCCTTAATCCAGATTATAGAGTCTTATCCCGCATTCCATATAACCGGCTGCCTTTATCCGGATAGCAGTAAAACCCTGCAAAACAGAGTGACGGGTAAACGGCCCGGCCCTTTATCCAGGGAAAAGCTATTTGAGTTGAACAGTGTTATTATATTCCTCGATTCGGGCCCTGGTATTATGGACCTTATTACAGAGGCACTAAAGCGCTCAATGCATATTATGCTTTTTAATCCCGGTGCACTGCGATCATGGGAGCTGGCAGAACTTATAAAATTGAGAGAAGAAGCTCAGGCTACAGTATTCGCCAGGTATTTTGAAAGATATGGTCCCGTAATACAGGCCTGCAAGAGATTGATCGGACGTCCGGCACTTTTAAATATCAGGCTGATGGTGCCGCAAAGCAAGAGCCATACTGAGCAAGAGGCCATAGCAGTTAACAATAACGTATTGAGGATGCTCGACGCTCTCCTGTTCCTGAGTCCGTCAAATATTAAAAAAATCCGGTCACTGCGTCAGCCTTTTGGAAGCACTGCAGCAGGGCTTGTAAGCTCAAGGATTGAATTTGACAACGGAACTGTAGCCAACCTGCTCTTTTCAGATATTTCCGAAAAAGAGTCATTTACCATTGATATATATAATAACAATATGGTTGTTTCGGCAGATATTACCGGGGCAAAACTTACCAGGATGACAAGGGCAGGAGAAAATGGTCTTACTGCCAAAAAAGAGAAATTCTCAAAAGGCAATAACCAGTCAGTTTATGATGAACTTGAGCGCTTTCATCAGGCAATAAATGGCAACAGGGATTCAGGAAATGATCTGTTTGAAATATTCCGGATGACTGAATTGATTTCGAAAATAACTGAAAAGGCAGCTTTCTTCTGAATCCCCATGATACTGAAGCCTCACAAAATAACATGAACAATAAAAAGCAGATCAGCAAATATGTTGCAGGTGATATGATCTCGGCAATAACCAGCTGGTATCTTTTTTACTCATTTTTCACAGAGAAATACCCCGGACCGGCAATTAGCCATGTTGAGCCGGCAGAAAGTGATTATTATTTTGTCTCCGGAGCGATTCTTTTTACTGCTTTCTGGCTACTGTTCCTGCGTATGAGGGGTTTCTACCGTGAACCCTTTCGCCGTTCAAGGCTTAAGGAGCTGGGTGCTTCAATAATGACAACAATTTCGGGTTCGCTGATTATAAATATAATACTGATAGCCCTTAATCTGATACCGGGTGAACTGAATATCTACTTTAATTGTTTTTTAGTTCTTTGCTATATATATTTTCCACTTTCATACATTCCAAGGTTACTTATAACTTCCAAAACGATATCTGATATCAGAAAAGGAAAGATTGGCTTTAACACGCTTATTATCGGCAGCGATAAAAAAGCAGTTGATATATATAATGAAATTAAACAACAGATAAGGTCAACCGGTAACATATTTACAGGTTTTATAAATACCAACGGAAACAGCTCCTGTCCCATGTCTGCTGTTTTACCAAATCTGGGGGGACTGGAACGGCTGAACCAGATTATTGCCGAATATGAAGTACGGGAAGTGATAATTGCAATTGAATCTACTGAGCATGACAAGATTGACAGCATTATTAATAAACTTGATCAGCCCGGAATTGAGATTAAGGCTCTTCCGGGAATGCATGATATTCTTACCGGAAGGGTAAAGATAAATACTATCCTGGAAACACCTCTTATTCACCTTTCACACACCTTCATGCCCCCCTGGCAGCAAAACCTCAAACAGATAATTGATATTGTTTTTTCACTGTCAGCAATTATTATCCTGATACCACTTTCAACAGTAATAATGATCTGGATAAAGCTCAGTTCAAAAGGACCTGTCATATACAGCCACGAACGAATAGGAAAGAATGGAAAACCGTTCAGGATTTATAAATTCAGGACAATGATTGACAATGCCGAAAAGAACGGACCCGAACTTTCGTCCGGTAACGATGCCAGGATTACCAAACCCGGAAGGTTCCTCAGAAAGACCAGGCTTGACGAGATTCCTAATTTCATTAATGTGTTAAAAGGAGACATGTCAATTGTTGGGCCCCGGCCTGAAAGGAAGTATTACATTGATAAAATTGTAACCCAGGCACCGCATTACAAACACCTTCTGAAAATTAAGCCGGGTATCACATCCTGGGGGCAGGTGAAATTTGGCTATGCCGGTAGTGTTGATGAAATGATCCAGCGATTGAAATATGATATAATCTATCTTGAAAATATGTCTGTTTTTGTTGATTTCCAGATCATGATCCTTACATTTTTAATAATTTTCAAGCGAAAGGGTGTCTGATTATGCTGATCATTTTTCCCCTTGACAATTGTTTTTCTTAATTTTATACTGTAATAAGCTAAAATTATATATAACCCTTAAAATCAAACAGGATGGAAAAAAAGAAGAAGTTTGCAGTAGTACTGGCAGGATGTGGTGTGTTTGACGGCAGTGAGATACATGAGGCAACAATGACCCTTTACGCCATCATGAAAAACGAGGGGGAGTATGAAATTTTCGCACCCGATATTGCGCAAAATCATGTTATTAACCACATATCGGGAGAGGAGATGAATGAGTCCCGTAATGTACTGATCGAATCTGCACGTATAGCACGAGGGAAAGTAAGAAAACTTGATGATTTCAAAACAGCAGATTTTGATGCCATAGTGTTCCCGGGAGGTTTTGGTGTAGCGAAAAACCTCTCCACATTTGCCTTTGATGGTGCCGACTGCAAGGTAAACAAAGAAGTGAAAAGAGTTGTAGAAGAGATGGTGAAAAGCGGGAAACCTATCGGTGCACTCTGCATCTCACCGGCAGTCATGGCAAAAATCCTCGAAAAACCCGTTCTGACAATCGGCCAGGATGAAGGAACTGTAAAAGCTTTGGAAAGTATGGGGGCCACACATAAAACTACCGGTCATGGAGAAATCGTTGTTGATGAGAAATATAAACTGGTCACAACACCATGCTACATGCTTGATGCCAATATTCTGCATATCGCCGAAGGCGCTGACGCGGTTATAAAGGCAATCTTCCGGTTGTTCTGAATAAAACCCGAGAAACCGGACCATCTTCCCGCATTTTCGGTAATCTCCTGATGCCGGGTATTAGTACCCGGCCGGGAGATGTCATATCTGCCCTGTATCAATAAGATGCAATATCTGGTCGATCAATTTATCCTCTCCTTCGGCGTCAAATCTGGATTTAAGATTTGACCCGAACAGTCGGGCGATGGCTTGCCAGAAAAATGCTGAGAATGATCCTCTTAGTTCACGCAAAAGCTCATAAGAAGTATTGCCGGTCTCCCTGTCTATAAGCTTGATCAATAATCGACCCTGGGTAATTGTCAGTGATTTGAGTTCATTCTCAAACTCATCCATTAGCTCCTGTTCCACATTCTTTACAAATTCCTTGCGCTCACGTTCAGTTTTGAGATTAATGAATTCCTGGTTCATTTCATCAAGCTTTTCCGCTGCAAGAAGTGCATAGGGATAAACAATTTTGAGATTGTACACCAGTCGTTCATACCGTCTCATATCCCTTCTGCTGGTAAATCGGGGGACAGGGTATAC
This sequence comes from Bacteroidales bacterium, assembly GCA_007120695.1. Lineage (GTDB taxonomy): Bacteria > Bacteroidota > Bacteroidia > Bacteroidales > PUMT01 > PXAP01. The sequence goes on from SKND01000093.1 coordinate 30,739, forward strand.
CTGAACCTCATCTATGGTGGAATGCAACAGTGTATCACCGTCCTTTATCATCTGCTTTAATATTTCAAAGTGACGGATATTAAGGGTATCGTCATGCAGCTCCTGGCTGTAAACACTGTTGAGGCATAAGAAAAATCCTGCCGCTATGGTTATTATTCTTGTCATATTAAATTACAAACGTATCTGCCCCGGCTCTATTGTTAACTTATCGTGGATAAAGAAATCCGTTTGAAATATATATGCAAATTTAATTCCAAAATTGTCTTAAAAAAAGGTATACTCTTTTTACCTTAATTATGTTACATATTTAACTCCCCATGCGTGATCGTATACTTATTCAAGGTTCACATAATCTCGAATTAACCAGTTTGTGCAAAATGATTCTATCTTTATGGCTTCAAAAAGAAAATAATTTTTGTAATCCAATACAGAATAACCTCAAAAATTGTAGTGCATTGTCTCATTATCACCGGAACAGAAAACCTTTAAATCTATTTGCCAGAAGGTTGCTGGTTTTAGCCGGAACAGTGTCGCTGGGACTCGGCACTCTTGGTATATTGATTCCCCTTCTGCCTACAACACCGTTCCTGCTGCTTACGGCAGCATGTTATATAAGAAGTTCCGAAAGGCTTTATAAATGGCTTATGGATCACAGGCTATACGGAAAATTTCTTCATAATTACTTGGAAAAAAGAGCAATTTCCCTGAATGTTAAAATCGGAAGCCTGACACTGCTATGGGTAACAATAATAACATCCTCCCTGTTCTTTCTATCAGTTACCTGGTTGCAGATTCTTCTGATAATCAAAGCTGTTCTGGTCACCCTGCACATACTCTCATTCAAAACCATGAGGTGATTTTAGAAGAACAAGGTGTTCGGTGGCCGGTTCCATGATGCGGCGAACAAGCCTGTGTACAAACTCCGGAGTACTATTCAGCAGCATCAGAGTACAAAAATGGGAGATGAATGACTGACCCGAATTTGATTAAAAGGATTATCTTTGCCAACTTCTTTGAGGCAAACTAATATCAACTATAAATGAACGATAAGGTTAAAATTGACGTTTGTTCAGAAATTGGTGAACTGGAAGCAGTAATTCTGCATTCACCCGGATCTGAAGTTGAGAACATGACTCCCGGTAATGCTGAGAGGGCTTTGTACAGCGACATTCTGAACCTCCCGGTAGCACAAAAGGAGTATGCACAGCTGGAGCAGGTTCTCAGGAAATTCGCAAGGGTATACCAGGTAAAGGATCTGCTGGTTGAAACATTGAATAACTCCAGGGTTAAAGAAGATCTTGTTGAAAAAATATGTAACAACCTTAATATCAGCGATGCAAAAGATTATCTACTGGGAAAATCACGAAAAGAGCTGGCCGACCATCTGATTGAAGGGCTGGTAATGCAGAAGAATACACTGACCAGGTTTCTGAGCCAGGAGCGGTATTCGCTGCCTCCGCTGCATAATTTCTTTTTTACAAGGGATGCGGCTATACCAATGCTGGATTCAGTGCTTATTAGTAATATGGCTAATAAGGTTAGGGAAAGGGAATCGATTATACTGGAGGCTATTTTCGATTATAGCGGGGTGTTCAAAACAAGAACTCACAGCGCAATGCATCCTGATCCGCTGGTCAAAATAGAGGGAGGTGACATTCTGGTTGCCAGGGAAGATATCCTTCTGATAGGGAACGGAGCACGGACCAGCTCCCAGGGAATAGACATGATACTTAAAATGCTAAGTGACCAGAACAGCGGGAAAATGCATGTTATCGTCCAGGAGCTGCCGAAAAGCCCGGAATCATTTATCCATCTTGATATGGTCTTCACCCTGCTGGACAGGGACTGCTGTATGGTTTATGAACCTGTTATATTCAAAACCAGCAAGTACCAGACTGTACATATCACTATTGAAAACAGAAAGGTCAGCTGTATCAAGGAGCAGAGAAATATACCCGAAGCACTCAGGAGTCTTGGTATGGATATGAAACCGTTATTTTGCGGCGGTAAATCAGATCCCTGGTTCCAGGAAAGAGAGCAATGGCACAGCGGTGCTAACTTTTTTGCCTTCGCTCCCGGCAAAGTGATAGGTTACGGAAGAAATACCTACACGCTTGAAGAGATGAACAGGAACGGATTCGAGATAGTAGATTCATCAGATATTATATCAGGAAAGGTTGATCATAACCAATATGAAAAGATCCTGGTTGCACTGGATGGATCTGAATTGCCACGTGGCGGTGGAGGAGCCAGATGTATGACTATGCCGCTCAGGAGAAAGCCTGTGTCCTGGTAAATCTCAAATTAGTTATCCGGAAAACGATCCGTAACAAATAAAGTATTGCTACTGAACCACCTTTTTAACCAGATCGGCCGATTCCTGTAAAGTAACTGCCGAATATACTTTCAGTCCCGACTCATCTATCAGCTGTTTAGCTTCCTGCGCATTGGTGCCCTGAAGCCTCACTATAACAGGTATGTCAATCGTGCCAATTGTTTTGTAGGCATCAACTATTCCCTGTGCTACCCTGTCACATCTTACAATTCCTCCAAAAATATTAATAAGGATTGCCCTCACATTAGGATCTTTTAGTATTATGCGGAAACCCGCTTCAACAGTTGCTGCATTTGCCGTTCCTCCAACATCAAGAAAATTGGCGGGGTCACCTCCTGAAAGTTTTATAATGTCCATAGTGGCCATTGCCAGTCCGGCACCATTAACCATGCATCCCACATTACCGTCAAGTTTGACAAAATTAAGGTCATGTTTCCCGGCCTCCACTTCTGAAGGATCCTCTTCGGTAATATCCCGCATTCCGGCATAGTCGGAATGGCGAAAAAGTGCATTGTCATCAATTACAACTTTGGCATCAGCAGCCAGTATAAGGTTGTCAGAAGTTTTAAAAACCGGGTTGATCTCAAAAAGTGATGCATCTGATTGTTCATATGACCGGTAAAGTGCCGTTACAAACCCTGTCATCTCCTTGTATGCTTTACCTTCAAGGCCAAGATTGAAAGCTATCTTTCTTGCCTGGAATGGTTGCAGACCTGCTGCAGGATCTATAGATTCCCTGTGTATAAGGCCGGGTGTCTTTTCAGCCACCGCCTCTATGTCCATACCGCCTTCGGTGGAGTAAATAATTGTGTTCCTGCCTGTTTCCCTATCCATCAGGACGCTCATATAGTACTCTGCAACCTCACTCTCACCCGGATAGAATATGCCTTGTTCAACAAGCACCTTGTGGACCGTCTTTCCGGCAGGTCCGGTCTGATGGGTTACCAGGTTCATACCAAGAATATCTCCGGCAAATTCAGATACCTCACCGGGTGAAGAAGCAATCTTTACTCCTCCACCCTTCCCTCGTCCGCCGGCATGTATCTGAGCCTTTACTGCCCAGCTGCCTGCACCTGTTTTTTCTTTAATCTTTATTGCAGCGTCTCTGGCCGCCTCAGGCGAATCAACAACCATTCCTTCAGGAGTGGCAACACCAAATTGTTTCAGAATTGACTTTCCCTGGTATTCATGTAGGTTCATATGTTATCGATTATTATATTTGAAAGTGCTAAAATTATTCATTTTTTTTATTTTATAAAGCCGATTTCATATAAATCATTGAAACAAATATGTCCAGACTGAAACTTGCCAACGATGAACTGGAAAGGAAAACAGTTGATGCATTTAAAAAAGCCTCCAAGTCGCCGCTCATCGTAATTCTTGATAATGTAAGAAGCCTGAATAATATCGGTTCGGTATTCAGAACTGCCGATGCATTTCTGGTTGAAGCAATCTACCTGTGCGGTTATACCGCTAAACCCCCTCATAAGGATATTCATAAGACAGCTCTCGGCGCAACAGAATCAATTGAATGGAAACATTTCAGTAAAACATCCGGGGCTATTCAATACCTTAAGGATAAAGGATACCATATTATTGCACTAGAGCAGACCCGGAGCAGCATTCCCTTACCCGAATTTTACCCTGAAGAGGATGCAAAATACGGACTGATATTCGGTAACGAGGTTAAAGGTGTGGATCAGGAGGTTATAGATATTAGCGACACCTGTATTGAAATACCACAGTTCGGAACGAAACACTCATTCAATATTGCCGTCAGTGCAGGTATAGTATTATGGGATTTTTATATAAAAAAGGAGAGGCCACCTTTCAGGTAGCCTCTCCTTAAAAAAATATCTATAAACCTTAGTTCACAATAGAAGTAAATGTTGCATCCTGGAAGTAGCGTCCAAACTCAATGTTGGTTTTTGCGTCTTCCTTAAGTGATGCATCCCTGCTAACTGCAGTTCTGAGGTTGTCAAATGCCATTGTGTTATCCTGCTTTCTGGCACCGATAATTGCACGCAGATAATAAACCATGGCATCAGGCTGCTCAATATTATTCAGGATCCTGAGAGCATCGTCATCATTCTTCTGGAGCATTTTAACAAGCGCATTGTTGACCTCCGCCATATTTCCGAAATGGCCTGAAGCTTTTGCATATTCACCTTTCTTTATGGCAATTATTCCAAGATTGTAATTGGTCTCATTTGTTGGTGTTGCAACTGACGAAAGCAACTCTTCCGCCTGTTCCATGTTACCTTCCATAAGAGCAATCGCTCCAAGGTTGTTTTTAACTACATCGTTGTCGGCAATTCTTTGTGCAGACTGGAAGGCTTGCTTTGCCGCTGCAATATTTCCAAGCTCTACCTGAACAGCTCCAATGCTGTTGAAAGCCCTGAAACATCTGGGGAACTGCTGTGATGCCCTTGTGTAGATCTCAAGCTTCCTGTTCAGGTCAGGATAAAGTGTTGCCGTATAAAGTATCTCTTCAAGGTTCAGCTGAGTATAGTCAGAACTGTATATCTGCCTGAGCTCATCATCTGAATACCCAATCATCTCAACGTTTATCTGCATTACTGAACGACGAAGCTGGGGAAGTATCCTGTCTGCAATTTGCGTATATGCGGCAGAAATGTTCTTGATCTCCCTTTCACGTACTTCCGGATCTGAGTACATTGAAAGGACTCTCAGGATAAGTTCCTTATCTGATATATCCGACTCTTCCATCAAGGCCCTGAATCCTTCCCAGTCCTCGCCAAGGGCTCTTGCATTATAGAAATTATCATTCTTTTCAACATTGACGCTTCTTAGTTCACTTGTCAGAACCCTGTCGGATGTCTCTTTCCTCTGGTTTGAAAGTCTTTCGTTAAAGTCAATCGGACCATCGGGAGAAGCATATGCATTTATCCCAACGCTTTTCAGGTCAATTCTCTCGTCCTCAGCTGCGTTTGCAAGAAACTCCCTGAATTCATTCATTCTGTCAGACCTTAACTCGCTTTGACGTACATCGGCACGATTGATAACATAAAATATTGCCGACTCCTTGGTTTCGGGTATTATTCTCTTGAAGTTATCTCCGACTTTAACAGGCTTCGGATCGTTCACAACCAGGGTCGAAGTAGCTATAACACCATCAGCAACCTTCAGGGGATCAAAATCAACCTCATTGTTTCTCATCCTTGCATTTACCCTTATCTCTAGTTCAGACACCCTCATGTCTTCACTAAACGGGACTTTATCATTATAATTGAAACTCCCACCACTTCTGTTAATTACCTGGTGATTATCCCGTACATTCTCTCCCTGCAGTGTTATGCTGCTAAGAGCAGTTTCACCGCCTTCATATACTAAAACGGGGGTAACTTCAACGATTGCCCGTCTGTTGAAATACCTGTCGGGGTATGTTCCCCTGATGGTTACATCAACTTCTCCGGCATGTGCTTCAAGCACCTCTGGAGTTACACTGTATCTAACGTCGGTGGCATCATTTCTCATTTTGTTCAGGCCACCGCAACTGCTTAGCAACACAATCGCCAGAACAAACAAAGCTAGGTTAAAACGAGTCTTCTTCATAGTTTAATTTTTATTTAATTACACAAATCAATTTGTTCAATGGTGAAACTAATGTAGATTCTACCGGATTTACACACGAATACAAACTTACTACATTTTTGAAATATTTCTTAATAAAATTAAGAAATATTTACAAAACTACACGATTTATGCCTGAAGTATGGTTGCCTGCAAAAATTAACCGGGCAATCTCGTCAAAAACATCCCGGTCTGATACAAAATCTGAATCACCCAGGTCAAT
>SKND01000115.1 GCA_007120695.1 Bacteroidales bacterium
GCGAACAATGAAAAGCTGGCAGGCTTTTCTGATTCCCAAAGTCCTTCCATGGCAGCCATCTTCATGGGTTGATTTTTTACAGTATGCTGGGCATGTTTATGGCCTGTAGTAGCTACCAATAATGCCGATACTGTAGTAAATACAAGGGCTATGTGTGCTGATTTAATAAAAATATCTGCCTGGTTTTTTCTTAATATTTGCCATGCGCTGATGCCAAGCATAAAAAGGCCACCTGTAACAAAAGCCGCTATGATGGTGTGCTGTGCCATTACAAGCATTTGTTCGTTGAGCATTACAGCAACAAAATCACTTAGTTCGGCACGTCCCTCATTCAATACATACCCTAAAGGTACCTGCATCCACGCGTTGGCTATGATAATCCATAATGCCGATAAATTGGAACCCAGAGCAACTAACCATATGCTGAGCAAATGCACTCCTTTAGGTAGCCGTCCCCAACCAAACAGCCATACCGCTATAAAAGTGGATTCCAGGAAAAAGGCCATCAAGGCCTCTATGGCCAGGGGAATACCAAAAATATCCCCAACGAAGCGCGAATATTCTGACCATGCCATGCCAAACTGAAATTCGAGCACGATTCCGGTTACCACACCAAGTGCGAATATGATAATGAAAAGCTTACCAAAATATTTGGTCAAAAGCTTGTAATGCTCACTGTTGGTGCGGTAGTAAAATGTATGAAGGATCGCGGTCAAAACCGCCAGCCCCATTGTAAGGGGACTAAATAAAAAATGATAAACAGTTGTAATTCCAAACTGCCACCTTGCAATTTCTACTAACTCCATTGGCCGATGTATTATATTGAAAGTTAAATAAAAAAGGTAATTCTGTTACACCACCCTTAACCTTCTCTTAGTTGCTGTACGCTTTCAGGTTATCATTAGAGTAGTTAACATATGCAAGATATAATTTTTTTATCTAAAAATTCGCTACAATCTAACTTTGCCTATTTCGATGATTCCAGGGGTATTGAGTGAAGCAATGAAGTTAAAATCCGCCAAATGAAAGATGGAATCCGAATGTTCCTGTTGTTTTATCAGCTTGCCGCTGGAAAGGTAAAGCAAAGAAGGGTTCAAGGATGATCGCCCCAAACAGGTTTAAACGTAATGCCACACCGGCGCTGAAAACCGGGATACGTTTTTCATCATTCCGTGCAGGCCGCCATTTAATTTTTATATCATCAAAATCTAACCAGGCTAATCCGCCATCGGCAAAAAGCACCAGGTCGCTGAAAAACATACGTGATTCTATCACTGCAAGCCCAGCGGGACCGGTGAACGGAAAACGGAGCTCGGCATTTGCAACGGCAATTTTGCTTCCGATAAGATTGTTAACACTCATATAATCAGATGAAGTTTGACAGGATTGTGTAAGAGCCCTGAAGCTATAGCCCCGGACATAAAAGGGATTTCCCAGGAAAATTGGTTGCAACTGATTAGCATCACGGCCATAACGACCGTAGTGCATTGTCCGGAATGCCAAAGCAGCCGGGGGAATATGACGATATAGACGATAGTCTCCCATTAGTCCCCAGAACTGGTATTCACCAAAAGATCTGTCAATCTGGAACCGGTAGCGACTGCCTCTCATGGGTGATGTTAATCCAAACCGGGCGTTGTCTCCAACATAAGCCAGATATGTCCTGTACATGAAAAATGATTCCGGGGCATCTAGTTCATGAATCTCCCGGTCTACCAGCATGTTGCCGACATAATAGTTGTTAATGCTGTCTGCTCTGAAGCTATACATGCTTGCGCTTACACCTCCTTCAAAACGAAGGTTTGTTGACAGAGGATACTGTCCGAAAACCCCAAGTTCGTCTTCAAATACCCGTTGTTCCATCATTATAAGATTTTCAGCAACTATACCGTTAATTGTGTCAAGTCCTATCTGCATTCCGGCAGATCTGTATGGTATATGGGAGAATAAGGCGCCCCAGTTGACCCGACTGCTTTGGTTAATATATACCGCCTGGCCGGCAATATCCTGTATTCTGCCCTGTACCTGAAGAGAAGTTGTTAATATATTTTCCCTTAGTATATCACTAAACATAAAACTGACCCCTCCTGCTGCGCCCGCACCAAACTGGCTGATTCCCACACCAATACCCGCGCTTCCAATTGCCTCAAGAGTGAATCTTGGGTCATAGTCTTTTGAGCTGAATCTTTCCGGATCGGTTTTGGGATATCTTTCAAGTTTTTCCTCCACTATCTCAGCGGGAGGTTCTATGTCCACCGGCGGCAGCATAGAGGCTGTCTTATCAATATCATCAACAGTAAAAATTGGCCCGTCGAGATTTTCAATACTTTCTTTAAATAATTCGTGATTGCCATTGTTATAGAGAATATAAACAAGCTCTTCACTGTCCCCTGCAATATCAAAACAGGGAGATAATGAACTTATACCCATGGTGCCGGTTTGAAGGTCCGTTACTTTTCTGATTTCTCCGGAATCTTTGTTATAGCGATAAATATTTCTGTAACCATCTGCATCTGAAACAAAAAAGATCTCTGTTCCGTCAGGTGAATATTTCGGATTTATAATATCAGAACCGGGCAAAATATTGATGACATTTATGGTACCACTTTTCAAATCATACTCTGCTAACCTGTAATCTCCAAATTTGAGTTGTTCGAAATCCGTATTTCCTTCCCTGTCAGTAATAAATGCTATTTTTGATCCGTCGGGCGACCAGGCAGGCTGCAGGGCAACATATCTGTCATCGGTCAATTGTTCAACTTCTTCTGTTTCCAGGTTATAAACATACAGATTGCTCTTACCCTGGTCGAGAACTGTAACCACTATCTTTTCCCCGTCAGGCGACCAGTCCGGGTTATTAAAAGCCGGTACCCCGGGTAATGCGATCCTCTCTGCAACTCTTCTTCTGTCCAGATCTGCAATCAATATTTTGTTTCGCCCCTCACTGAATACTGTAAGGGCAAATTGTGTTCCATCAGGATTCCACGATCCCGCTGATTCCATAAAATGATATTCATCAATACGTGCATCCCGGATAATTCTCGTAATACGCCGGGTGATCTCTTTTTCCTGAACATCTGCCAGAAAAAAATCGGTTGTAATTACATTCTTGTTAGAAATAAAGACCATGTTTCGGCCATCACGGCTTATAGCGGGTGCAATATTCATGTATCCTGCGTTGGTGTGATCAAAGAGTTTTTCTCCAACATATTCCTGCTTCCCTTCAAGCTGGGGCTGGTATGTTTCCCTTAGCTGGTTGGCCCACAGCCCGGAGAGAGAGTCTGCCGAATAGCCTGTTAAAGTATCAACCGCCCTTTCAACGCCCATATTTGCTGTTGCAAGAAACAGGGGCATGATCTGGTCGTCGCCGAAATATCCACCATAGAATGCCCAGAACGCATGTCCCCAGCGGTAGGGAAAATATTCGTACATACGCCTGGTCATATCTCTTATTGTGGGAATATCTTCATGCTTGACAGCATCCCGCATCCACATGGCTGTATGGGAGTCCTCGCGTCCGATGGACATGTATTCGGATTGTCCTTCGATCATCCAAAGGGGGACATTTTCCATCGCTCTTCCCCCAATTCCGCGTCCCCCGTTTCCCATAAACAGCCTGAAATGATGGACATGAGTTAATTCATGGCCAAGTACATGATCAGTATCTCTTCTGGAAGCAGACAGGGGCATTACGACGCGTTGCCGCATGCCTTCGGTAACCCCTCCGGTTCCGATACCAATCAACTGCTGTATTACTGTGGTTTGCTGAAAATCAGCGTGATTGTTGTACAAAATTACAGGTATTTTCCTGTCCAGGGTATCCTGGAATATTGGCAGATGCCTTTCATACCATCTTTCAGTTAACTGGGCGAATTTTTTGAGTTCCTCTTCATCATCCAGGTAATGGTGTATCTCAAAGTTAGGGGTTTCAAAAACCCTGAAGTTAAATGCATCATAAGTGACTTTGTTCCTTCCAAATTGCTGGGCATAGTTAGTGTTGAAAATCAACAATCCCA
>SKND01000211.1 GCA_007120695.1 Bacteroidales bacterium
CATTTACCTCATATTCATAATAATTGTGTGTATCACCGTTTGGATCGATAAACACCTCGAAATTATTTTCGTGAAAAATCACCGAATTCCTTTCGGTATAGGTTGCCCATATATGAGGCTCTTCCAGTTCGGCGGCTATATAAAGATATTCATCATCCCACAGCATCTTGACCCTTGTGCGGTAAAGCGGAGCTGGTCTTTTATCCCCCTCAATATCAACAAAATTATCTGTCCACTCTGCATTCTGCCAGTCATCTTCGTCGAGTCTCCCGTCCATTGTTAGTTCCCCTGTAGTCCTGTATGCCACATATGTTTTCGGGAATTGATCCAAAAGTTGCAGCTGTGCCCAAACATTACTGAAACATAAAATACCTGCTGTAAAAAATAAAAGTGTTTTGAACATAATAATAGAAATTTATCGACTGCCTAGTGTCTGCCCAGCACTGACTTTATAGACGGACGGACTCTGCTTATTATTTATTTATTGTCAGCCTATATCGCTCCTCTTTAACATTGAATCCCTCCACTCCAAGGAAAATATCCCCGTTTTCATTATCAATGCCGGCATAACCGAGATCGATGTTACTGATGATTTTATCACCCGGCAGAAGTGTAAAATAGTTAAAGTCAGTAAAAACCGGTAAAACAAGTTCACCCCGGTCATTAATAATTTTCAGCCGTATAAAGAAGGCGGTTTCATCAGAATCATTCTCAAACTCAACTTTCATCCTGCCATCATCAATGCTCTCAGGCTCAACTTTAATCCCGGTTTGCTGAAGTTCCGACAACTGCCTGTATGATCCGGGCTCAGACGAGAGCCAGTAAAAATTCTCATCAAGTACATCTCCGCGGTCATCTTTAAGGACCAGCCTTGCAAAATAGACCTGTTGTCCGGCATCGGGAAGGATTAGTCTCTCGAGGTTCACAACTGACTGAGGATCTGTTGAAAAACCTGTAGCCCACTCATCAAGCATATTGCCGTGAATATCATATATGGTGACACCGGCAGTTGCATCATTCAACGGGTAGAGCGTCTGGTTAATGACACAGACAGCGGAATCATTAAGATTAAGCTGGATATGCAGAGGATTAGCAGCGCTTTTGTAACCAAAATAACCTCCGGTATAGTCCATGTAATAATCATAGAACATACCCCTCATAGCTGTCCACGGATTCTGGTTCTTCCATACCAGCATACCGGTGTACCACTCCCACATTTTGAAATTGATTCCCTCCTGCAATGAACGGTACTGTTCGTAGGCCACCAGCTGCGATTTGAATGCAAAGTCGCCGATGTCTCCTATCTCACCGTACCTTTCGGGGAAATCCCTTAATGTTATGTATTTATGATAGGTCCATGATGGCCTTACCTGGTTGCCACGTGGAGGTACAAGATCATTTTGCGGAATGAATTTTCTGAGAGTTTCAATATTAGGCATACCGATTGACCCGATTTCCGGGTTAAGCGGATTTGTCCTGTTCAGGAATATCCATTCCGGTTCAAGTATGCCATATGGCCCGTCACCAACGCCTCCTATTATATTATCCATCAGGTCGGCCGAAACCGATTCATCCAGGTAGAACCTGGTGTCATCAAGCCGTGGAAAAATATCATTAACCAGTGCCTCATTGATATTTGAAGGTGGAGGAAACTCATTACCGCCGCACCAAAGGTAAAGGCTGGGGTGATTCCTCAGCATTTTAACCTGATCTTCCACAGATCTCAGAAAGAGGCTGTGGTCGTCAGGATATTCACGGCGGCGGGCCTGCGACTCCTTTTTCACCGGATCAAGCCAGCGCCCGTTACAATCGCCGGTCATCCACAGATCCTGCCAGACCAGTATACCATGCCGGTCACATGCCTGATAGAATTCGGGTCTCTCGGTAAGTCCGCCGCCCCAGATCCTGATCATATTCATATTCATTTCGGCATGCATGCGGACTTCTGCTGCATACCTTTCGGGAGACAATCTTAAAAGCATGTCGGAAGCTATCCAGTTCCCACCCTTGATAAACACTTTCTGACCGTTTACAGTAAAAACCTGTCCCCTGATATCCTTATCAAAATAGTTGCCGGTTTCTCTTATGCCGAATGTGACATCTTCCGAGTCACTCAAACCACCATCACCGGTTACAAAACTGAACCTTGCCATGTAAAGGGGCTGTTCACCCATTCCGTTGGGCCACCATAAGCGTGGATTCCTGATAGTTGCCTCGGGAATAACGGCTGTTAGTGTTTCATGGGGCTGAAGAATAACTTTCTTGTAATATCTGTTTCCGTCAACTTCCACGTCAAGTGTACCAATAACTTCTCTACCGGAAGAGTTATTCAGTTCTGCCGAAAATGAAAGATAAGCAGGCTCCTGATTTTCTCCCGGCATTCTCTTACCCGGCACCCGGCTTCTTACGTATGGGTTCGTCAGGTCAACATCACCCGCGAACTCAAGGCTCACCTTGTCCCATATACCCGTATTCCTGTCCCTTACCGGGGTGATCCAGTCCCATCCGGCAGTAAACTGCATGGTAACGTTCCTTCCTATCATACCATCACCTCCCTGTCCCCTGGTGGCATCACCAACATGAAGGGGAGGTTCAACAAGAACGGTCATTATATTATTCCCGTTATTTAAAAACTGAGTGATATTAAACCGGGAACGAAGAAACATTCCTTCATGAGGTGAAGTGTTTACTCTCCGGCCATTCAGGTATATGTCTGCCCTGTAGTTGATCCCCCTGAAATTGAGCCAGGCTTGCCGGCCGGCAAATTCATCAGGCACGGTAAACTCATTCCTGAACCAGTATGTATAATAGTCCCTGCCGGTGTCATATATATCAGCGATCATTTCATTGTTAAACCCGATAAACGGATCGGGTATTTTTTCATTATGCAGAAGAGTGGTAAGCACCGTGCCAGGAACAACAGCTTCCATCCAGCCCACCGGTTCATAATCCGGCCGGCTTATGGTATTTCCATCGGCAGGAACATCCGTTTTCCTGATTGCATGCCAGTTGTCATGTAGAATAATTTCGTTCTTCTGTCCGTATCCGGTAAAAGCATGCATAAGCATTAACAATACCGGTATAAAGGGAATGATTTTTTTTATAAGCAACATCAGCAGTTAATTTTGATAGAATTTCCTTAACCTACCTGATAAAATGGACTTCCCACTCGGCAGCCTCGTTAAACTCAAGCTCCAGCGATGCATCAATCATGGCCGTCCTCATCTGGTTCCATGCCGTGTACCTGATAATAACGCGGGTCGGAAAGTCTACCTCCGACAAACCCACCATATCGCTAATGGTTATCCTGTGTCCGCTGTCGCCTTCAACGCGCAGGTTAGATACCTCCCCACCCTGAAAACTTTGCATACGGACCATTATCATATTTCCTTCACCTCTGTTTAACACCCTGTAGCGGTCAATAGTCCTTTTATGGATCTCCTTCCAGGCTCTCTCTTCACGGCCTTCCTGGAATTCATCATTTACCCAGCGTCCTTCAAGAGTGGTATCATTTTCATTTACAAAAAAATTGTATTCTCCCTGGCCATGCCGCATATCATCTCTCCACTCACCTGAGTACACTTCACCGGTGGCCCATTCATAGGTTCCTTCGCCTGAGCGCCGGCCATTCCTCCATTCACCATCATAAACATCGCCGTTGGCCCATTTGTAAGTGCCTTCACCATGAGGCCATCCGCGACGGAATTCGCCTTCATAACTGTCATCTCCTTCGGCTTTACCTTCGCCGTGGGCCCTGCCCCACCTGCATTCCCCCTCATATTTATCCTGTATCCCGGGCATGCGCACCTCGCAATCATCCTGCGCGGCAACCCGGAATATAGTAAGGATGAAGAAAAAAATCAAGATGATGGCGCTGTGTCTGAAATAACCTTCAGGTTTTTCCATAATCATCAATTTTAATTAAAAACCGCCCGGACTATTCCGGGCGGCCTATGCACCAAAAACGGGACAACCACCTAGAAACCCGATATTGGTCTTAAACAGA
>SKND01000030.1 GCA_007120695.1 Bacteroidales bacterium
AACGATCCATTATATATATCAGGTTGTTGGTTCCGTCTACATATTTACGCCGCGGCAGCGAGAATGGCACAGGCGGAGAATCGTTCTTCTTTTTCCTCATCTGTTCTATGTACCAGTCGGCATTCAGCAGCATCAGGTTCACCACCCTCACGTCAGTACGCACTCCCTCTACCTCCTGTGCATACCATAGCGGGAATGTGTCGTTGTCGCCGTGCGTGAAGAGGATCGCATCAGGCTCCGTACTGTTCAGGTAGTTAAATGCGAAATCCCTTGCCGTGAATCTGCCCGACCGGTCATGGTCATCCCAGTTTTCCGAAGCCATCAATCCCGGAACCAGAATAAAGGTTACTATGGTGACAGCTATACTGCTTATTTTGAGAGGGACTTTTTTCTGCAGCCACTCAATGAGCGCCAGTACGCCCAGACCAATCCAGATGCTGAAGGCAAGGAATGAACCGGCGTAGGTATAATCCCTCTCGCGTGGTTGCAACGGATGCTGGTTCAGGTAAATAATTATTGCCAGTCCGGTGAAAAAGAAAAGAAGCAAAACAATTGTAAAATCGTTCTTGTGCTTTTTGTAATGGAAAAACATTCCAATAAGTCCCAGAAGCAGAGGCAGCCCAAAATAGGTATTTCTTGCCGGATGATTTTTAATATGATCAGGAAGGTTATCCTGCGGACCCAGCCGCCACTCATCGATAAATCCTATACCACTCAGCCAGTTACCCTTAAGCAGCTCACCGTGCCCCTGTTCATCATTCTGTCTTCCCACGAAGTTCCACATAAAATACCTGCCGTACATATGCCAGACCTGGTACCTTAAAAAGAACCTCAGGTTCTCACCAAAAGTGGGGCGCATTACCAACTCTGGCTCCCCGTCGATGTTAACCCTTATCTGACGACCTCTTACCATGCCCCATCTCTCATATTCACGGATATGCCCCTGACTGCTTGAGCTCCACATCCTGGGGAAGAATCCGGTAAACTCCGGATGATATTCGGCTTTTATCCTCGGGGTTGTTTCGACATACCGGCCATCCTCCATGATATACTGCATCCTGCCCTCCACCACATCGGTCTGGGGTGCAGTATAGTACTGACCATAAAACAGCGGGTTTGTCCCATACTGTTCGCGGGCCAAATAGGAGATAAGCGAGAAAACATTATTTGGTGAGTTCTGGTCCATCGGGGGTCCGGCAGAAGAGCGGATAACCACAACAGTGTAAGAGGAGTATCCTATCAGTACCATCGTCAGTCCCAGTAGTATTGTATTAAGCACCGGCCTGCGGTTCTTCTGGGTATAATAGAGTCCCCATCCAAGCAAACCGATAACCAGCAATATGAAGAAGATCACCCCGCTGTGATACGGTAAACCGAAAGAGTTTACAAATGCCAGCTCAAAAATACTTGCTATTCGTACCACACCGGGAACAATAACATATACGAATGTGCCGAGCAAAAGTACTGATACTATTGCTGCGTATATGATACCCTTCCGGGTAACCGGGTATTTTTTGAAATAGTAAACAAAAACGATGGCAGGAATTGCCAGCAGGTTAAGCAGGTGAACGCCTATGGAGAGGCCCATCAGATAGGTGATGAGTATCAGCCAGCTTGCCGAATATTTCTGGTCGGCCACATTCTCCCATTTCAGGATAGCCCAGAAAACAAGTGCGGTGAACAATCCGCTTGTTGCATATGCCTCCGCCTCCACTGCTATAAACCACTGGGTATCTGAAAAGCAGAAGGCCATAGAGCCCACCAGTGCTGAACCGATCAGCGCAAAAGTTTGCGATACATTCGGCTCCGTACCGGGTGATATGAACTTCTTCCCCAGGTGTGTAATGATCCAGAACAGCAGCATCACGGTAATTGAAGATGCCAGTGCCGACATGGCATTCATGAAGAGGGCTGCCAAAGAGGGGTCCGGAGCCAGCATTGTGAACATCCTTCCCAGCAGTATAAAAAAGGGAGCACCGGGAGGATGGGGGACCTCAAGCTTATAGGCCGCTGTAATACGTTCACTGGCATCCCACCAGCTTGCAGTGGGTTCCATTGTCATGAAGTAAACTGAGGTGGCAATTATAAAGACCACCCAACCTGCAATGATGTTGACCTTTTTGTAATCTGACATAATATTTTTACCTTCTGTTAATAGTCTCTCCCCTATTTTGCCGGTGCTGCCAAAAACCCCTGCTCTATGACAATAGAAGCACCAAAAGGCGAAATTATAACATTTAGGATAAAAATCAGTCTTTTTTGACTTAATTTAGATACCTGCAGTCAGACAACAATTTTCCATTCCATACAATTTTGCCAGCTTGTTTTACATTTTTATATGGATTGTCTATATTACTTTAGTGTCTGTCGATAAAGTCAGTGCCTGAACAGACACTACTTATATTGATCAGGTATCAATACGTTTTAAAATATCAATTAACTGTATCTGGCAAATAAATGAGTTTTTGTTGATGAGCATTTATTCTCTTTAAAGACAAAATTTTGGCTTTTTACAGGAGAAATATTGTATTTTAGCAATACTTCAATAAATACCGTAACGATATGCGATTACCTCTGTTTCTGTTCATACTTTTTTTCTTCATTGCCTGTGCCGGCAACAATGCAACCGATATCACCGGCCCTGAAGGCAGTTTCGGCGAAGACGGGATATACGGAAAGGTGAGCGGCCTGCCCGGGCGCAAAGTCCTTCTCTACGGGTTGTACGGAGACCAGGTAAACCTTATAGATTCTGCTTTTGCCGGCCATGACGGTAGTTTTGAGTTTTATTTCCCTCCCCAAAGGGAGAAGGGGCTCTATCGGGTTGCCATGGGAAAAAGCACGGTGCCCGGACAATACGATCAGCATCGTCAGCAGTTTGATATCATATGGGATGGCTCACCGGTTATGTTTAAAACGCACTATGAATCTCCGGTTGACAGCATGGAGATAGTCCTTTCTCAAGAAAACATCCTGTATTACCGCTACCTGAGGCAAATGCAGGAATATGACCGGAAGATGGGTGTTCTCAATAATGCACTTATTAACTATCCCAGCGACGACAGTTTTTACCGCCGGCTCGAAAGACAACACAGGAGGGTCCAGAACCGGAGGTCAAATTTTGTCGATAACCTCGTTAAGAAGAGTGGCGGCTCAATAGCGTCCAGCATTGCAAAGTTTATGAAAATCCCGGGTACAGGTAATCCAAATGATCCGGACGGACTTGAGAAGTTAAAGAGGGAGTTTTTTAGTGAGGGACAGTTTGACAACCCTGTCCTGCTAAGGACGGATCTTATTCCCCGAAAGGTAATACGTTATCTCTCACTCTATACGGGCAATAATCTGGATGAGGAGGAACAGCAGGACGAGATGATCAGTGCCGTTGATGTTATTATGCAGCATGCAATGGCCAATGAGGATATCTTCTATTTTGTTGTCGAATACCTGATCAACGGGTTTAACAGCATGGGAATGGATCTTGTTTCCGAACATCTCACCGGGCGCTACCTAATTGGAAATGTATGCTTTGAAACCGGCCGGCTGCTTGACCAGGATTCACCCTCTCCGGTGGCAGAGATGAGTGAGGGAGATCCCATTCCGGGTTTCTCATTTGAAGCCCTTGACGGCCGTATGGTAGAGATGGAAAATATTCAGGCTGAATATACCCTTTTGCTCTTCTGGGGAAGCTGGTGCCATTTTTGCGAGGGGGTAATGGACGATATTTACGAGTTATACAACGATTACCGTAACGACCATGATGGTTATTTTGAGGTTGTTGCAATAGGTATTGAAGATGACAGGGAAATGTGGCTTGAGGTTATTGAGAAGGGAGGCTACGACTGGATCAATTACACCTCGCTAATGAGATGGGATTGCCCCATAGCATCCGGTTTTGACCTTATAGGTACCCCCACGATGATATTGATTGACCGCGATAAAAGATTTGTAACCGAGCCTTCAAGCGTGAGGGTGTTAAGGAGAGTATTGAGGCGTCAGCTGTAAATT
>SKND01000286.1 GCA_007120695.1 Bacteroidales bacterium
GCCCCGGTGGACCGGAGGCGGGTCGGGGACTGGTGGCCGTGTGAGATGAGGAGGCATGAAACACCCAGGGCGGTTGCTACTTCATAGTCGTGTATTGTGTCACCTATCATAATTGTTTCCCGGGGATTAAGTGCGAGTTGTTCCATCATTATCAGGCCTGCTTCTACCTTGGAGTGTGCATAATTATCGGTAGTTCCGGTAGCTGCTTCAAAATACTCCCTGATATTGTAATGATCCAGCAAACGGTGCAGCAGCTTCTGCTCCTGTGCTGAAAGGATGAACTGCCTGTATCCTTTTTTTTTGAAGTTCCCAAGACTCTTCCTTGCATTATTGTAGAGCGCGGCTTGATGAAATTTGCGGTTGTAGAGTAGCACGAATTCATCGGCAGGGACCTCAAAAGGCTCATTCGAAAAATCGAAGCCAATATTAATGAAATAATCTTTTACGGGGAAGGTGAATACCTCACGGTAATATTCCTGCGAAAGCTCAGGCAAGGATCTCTTTTTCAGAAGGGTGTTCATGCATTCAATGCACAGATCCATGTCATCCAGTAAGGTCCCGTTCCAATCCCATAGAATATTTTTTATTTTCCTTTGTTCCATTATCCTGCCTGTTTTTTTGTGTTCTAAAGGGCAAAGATAGAATTTTAACAATATCTGCACATCAGGCTGACATTTCAAAATGAACTGAATAATATAAGTGTAAATTGGCAGAAAAAAATTTAATGTACATTTGTAAGGAGTGATTATGTAAACCCACTGAAATGCAATACAAGATTCTTGAAGTAAAGGATAAAAAGGGCATTGATGAGTTCCTGATGCTGCCTGTCAGATTTTATAGAAACGAGCCGAATTATATACGTCCGCTGAATGAGGATGTGGAAAAAGTGTTTAATCCGAAAATTAATAAATCATTCAGGAACGGCGAGTGCATAAGATGGATCCTGAAAGACGGCGATGATGAGACTGTGGGCCGGGTAGCAGCTTTTTACGATAAAAAGATAGCCGGCAATAATGAGCAGCCGACCGGGGGGATGGGCTTTTTTGAGTGTATCAACAACAAAGAGGCAGCATTCAGGCTTTTTGATGCCTGCAGGGAGTGGCTGACAGATAAGGGTATGGAGGCGATGGACGGGCCGGTGAATTTTGGCGACAGGGACAGATGGTGGGGTTTGCTGGTTGACGGATTCTCGGAGCCCAACTATTGCGTGCCCTGGA
The DNA here is from genome assembly GCA_007120695.1 of Bacteroidales bacterium. Lineage (GTDB taxonomy): Bacteria > Bacteroidota > Bacteroidia > Bacteroidales > PUMT01 > PXAP01. The sequence continues at coordinate 1,218 of SKND01000286.1, forward strand.
ATTTTAAGTATTACAAGGATCTTTTTGAGGATTATGGATTTCAGAACTATTTCAACCAGTATACTTTCAGAAGACACATCGGGGTAGACGGCATACATCCGGCAATAATGGAAAAAGCGGAAAGGGTCTTCCGGAATCCCGATTATTCATTCAGGCATATTGACAGGAGAAATCTGGGGAAGGCTGCAGACGATTTCCGTATTGTATATAACCAGGCGTGGGGGAGGCATTCGGGAGTTAAGGATATCACGAAAACACATGCCGAAGCATTGCTTAACAGCTTTAAGCCTATTATGGACGAGGAGCTTATCTGGTTTGCCTATCACAAGGATGATCCGATAGGTTTTTATATTATGATACCCGAAATTAACCAGATCATCAAGCATCTGGGTGGAAAACTGGACCTGGTGGGCAAGATTAAGTTCATGTACCATAAATGGCGAAAAACCTGCAGGAAAACATACGGGGTAATTTTCGGGGTGGTCCCGCAGTTTCAGAGTAAGGGTATAGAAGGCGGTATGATAAAGGCTTTCGCCAATATTGCTGTCAGGCCGGGATTTCAGTATAATGAAATTGAACTGAACTGGATAGGTGATTTTAACCCTGCCATGATAAAGCTGGCAAATCAGCTGGCTTTTAAACCTATTAAAACACATGTTACCTGGAGGTACCTGTTTGACAGGGAAAAGGAGTTCAAGCGGGCCAAAAGCCTTCTTGGAAAGGACTGATAATGCCTTACAGGGGTGACTCCTTTTAGCCGGTTTATGCAGGTAACCAGCGAATTACCGGTATTGTCCGGTTTCTGCGCGGGAACAACCGGATTGACGGCATATCTTGTTTACTGTCTATATATGAATGCATTAATATGCATTCCAGCTCCCACCGACGCAAAGATAATGATGTCTCCCTTATCGATATTGTGGTCTTTAAGGGCTCCTTTAAGTATCATATCATAAAGGGTGGGGACGGTGGCTACCGAACTGTTGCCCAGCTCGTGGATGTTCATCGGCATGACCTGCGAAATTTCAGGCCTCATTCCATACAGCCTGTAAAATCTCTGGGCGATGGCCTGATCCATTTTTTCGTTAGCCTGGTGAAGAAGTATCTTTTTAACCTCGCCGATGGGGATTCCGGATTTGTCAAGTGCCGCTTTCATGGCACTTGGCACATGTGATATCGAATACTCATATATCTTCCTTCCGTGCATCTTGATATAACGTACATCGGGATTACTGTCCGGCGCATTGGACTGTCCCAGATACAAGTAATAGGCTTCATCAATGGTATTGGATACGGTTGCCGATGTCAGGAAGCCGCTTTTTTTATCGGATTCGACCCCCTCAACTACAGCAGCTCCCGACCCGTCGGAGAATATCATTGTGTCACGGTCATAATTGTCGACCACCCTGGAAAGTGTTTCTGAACCTATGATGAGGCATTTTTTTGCCAGTCCCGTCTTTATAAAGGAATCTGCATGGATAATGCCCTGTATCCATCCCGGGCAACCGAACAGGATGTCATAAGCCACGCAGGAGGGATTTTTTATCCTCAATAAATGCTTGACACGTGATGCAAGGCAGGGAAGTGAATCGGACTGGATGGTGCCTTTAATTACATCGCCAAAATTGTGCGCAACTATAATGTAGTCAAGACTTTCAGGATCAATACCGGCATCTTTGATGGCCTCCCGTCCTGCAATAGCAGCTATATCGGAGTTGGTCTGATCTTCAGTTACCCATCTCCTTTCTGATATTCCTGTAATATCCCTGAATTTATCCACTACTATCTCGCCGGGACTGTCTATGCGGCTCTTGTCTTTTTCAAAAAAGGTCTGACGGGTGAATTCGGAGTTGGAAATTCTAACGGTTGGAATGTAACTCCCGGTTCCTGTGATTATTGTATTCAAAAACTTCATGTAGGCAACTTTTCGGTTTTGGTAAATTATACAGGATCGAAATCCCTCGCATAAGAAGATTTCTCCCGTTTAAGGCTGTAAAATTATTAATCTTTTTGTTATTCTGTTAGAAGTATGTTGATAATTGATCTCGTGTTGTTGATTTTCATCCGCCTGTTTGGAATTTTGCATGCCATGGTCAGTGCGTTTTGCAATTTTAATCCGATGCAAAATTTAATGTATATTTGCGGGCCGGGGGATATTTTCTACTTTAAACATTTCCTTAAAATGACTAAAAGGATTTTAATAATATCTCTGGTGGCGGTGGCTCTGGCGCTATCGGCAATTGGTTATTTTATTCTTCAGAGGAGCATGATTGTGTCGGCCGATCCCTTCGGGGCGGTTCCCGGAGATGCTGTTGTCATAGGACGTACAATCAACCTGGGTGATTTCATCTCCTCTGCACGCGCAGAAAAGGATATGTGGCGTGAGCTTGAAACTGTGCTGAATTCTTCGAAATTAACAGGCGGGATAGGGTTCCTTGATTCTCTTCTCAGGGAGAATCCTTCAGCATCGGTACTTACCGCAGGGAAGAGACTCTTTTTTTCGGTTCATCCGGCGGGAAGGGATAATTATGAAACCATCTATTACCTTGAAATTGCTTCATCAGGTGAGGCACGTGCATTTACCCAGATAATGTACCAGTTGTTTGAAGGACAGTCTCCCGTAAGTGAGCGTGTCTATAACAGGGCGAGAATTTATGATGCATCTTTCCGGTGGGATGATGATGCCGTGAATTTATCGTGGACTACAAACGGGGGAGTTTTTATTCTCAGTATTTCTCCCCTTCTTATTGAGAATGCTGTAGATCAGCTTTATAGC
>SKND01000200.1 GCA_007120695.1 Bacteroidales bacterium
AGGGTTGCCGGCTGGTTTGACGGAAGCTGGAAAGTAAGGAATGAGACGGGGATACTTTTGAAAACGGGGAGAACAAGGAGGCCGGACAGGGTAATGATCAGGGAGGGTGAGGTAGTGGTTGTAGATTACAAATTCGGAGCATCCGGCAACCCCGGTTATGGAGGCCAGGTAAGAAGGTATATGAAGGAGATAGAAAACATGGGGTATGCAAATGTAAAGGGATTTGTCTGGTATCCGTCTGCAGGAGAACTGGATGAGGTTGAACTTTAAAAGGTGGCAGGGCAGATGAGTGAAAGTCGGATATACCAATGGGGCACAGAGAGGCGGTTCAACTCGCTCTCCGACCATTTTAACCGTGAGTTTGGCGGAAGGGTACAGAAAGTATCGGTCAATGCAGGCTTCACCTGTCCCAATCGTGACGGACGATCGGGCAGGGGAGGATGTACCTATTGCGACAGCATGGCATTCAGTCCCTCGTACTGCAGGCCGGAGGTGCCGGTAAGAGATCAGGTCGAACAGGGTATTGAGTTTCACAGGAAAAGATATCGCCGGGCAGATAAATTTCTTGCCTATTTCCAGTCCTATACCAACACTTATGGCAGTCCCCGGTTCCTCCAGGAACTCTATTCGGAAGCTCTTTCGGTAGAAGGGGTTACGGGGCTGGTTATAGGTACAAGGCCCGATTGCGTTGACGATGAGATACTGAATGTCATTGCTGATTTTGCGGCAAAATACTATGTTATAGTCGAATATGGAATTGAATCGTGCTACAACAAAACATTAAAGGAGATAAACAGGGGGCACGATTTTGAAACTTCAGTGGCAGCAATAAAGCGGACAGCAGCGATGGGAATCAGGACCGGGGGACATATTATTTTTGGCCTTCCCGGTGAGACAAGGGACGAGATGCTTGACCAGGCAGAGATACTTTCGTCCCTTCCCCTTAATACACTCAAGTTTCACCAGCTCCAGATAATAAGGAATACGGCAATGGCACGTCAGTTTAAAGAAGATCCAGATAGATTCAGATTTTTTGAGGCTGAAGAGTATCTTGATTTTATGGCTGAATTTACTTGCAGGCTAAGTCCCTCGATCATCATAGAGAGGTTTGCCGGGGAGGTTCCGCCGAGGTACCTTGCGGGGGGGAGAAAATGGGGCTTGCGAAGTGAACAGGTGCTGGCCCTTTTTGAAAAGAAACTGGAAGAGAAGGACCTGTGGCAGGGAAAATATTTTGAAAAATAGTATTATGGCTGATGCATTTCTAAAAGATATCGCTTCATACCTGTACAGTAAATATGGAAATACCCTTTCCGATTGTGCCATGGTATTCCCGAACAGGAGAGCGGGACTGTTCTTTACCCGGTATTTATCATCTGTCATTGAAAGGCCACTCTGGCTGCCCCGTGTCATCAATATATCAGACTTGATGCAGTCGGTCAGCAGACTTCAGCCTGCCGATCCTGTCACGCTCAACTTTGAACTCTATAAGGTATTTACCCGGGTAACCGGAAGCAGTGAGACCATCGACCAGTTCTACAACTGGGGCGAGATACTGATAACCGACTTTGATGAGGTTGACAAGTATATGGTCGATGCCACAGCACTTTTCAGGAATGTTGCCGGTTTAAAACAGCTTGATGAGCAGTTCGACTACATGACGCCTGAGCAGACGGAGGCTGTAAAAGGATTCTGGAGCACCTTCAAGCCCCGCGGCGAATCAGCACAGCAAAAGGAGTTCCTTCGTATATGGGAGGCTCTCCCGGAGATCTACCGGCAGTACAGGGAGCACCTTGCCGGTCTGGACATTGCATATGAAGGGATGATATTCAGGGATGCGGCAGTGAAGGTGACTGACGGGAAATTGCCTCCGCTGCCATACGAAAAGATATTCATTGCAGGATTCAATGCTGTAAACGAATGTGAAAAGAGGCTGTTCGACTATTTGGTGAAGGAAGAAAAGAGCGAGTTTTTCTGGGATTATGACCATTATTACACCTCCCGGCAGAATCATCAGGCCGGTATGTTCATGCGCGGGAACTTAAAAAGATATCCGCATACCGGGTTTACCCGGGAGACGCAAAGTATTGAAAAGAATAAGCCCGGGATAGAGATTATTGCTGTGCCCTCCAACAGCGGACAGGCCAAGCTGCTGGGTGATTATGCGGAACTGTTCAGCGACAGTGATCCGGCTGGCACTGCTGTTATTTTGCCCGATGAGCGGCTTCTTCTGCCTCTCCTTTCATCTCTCCCAAAGGAGGTGCAGGATATAAATATTACGATGGGATACCCCCTGAAAGAGAATCCGGTATATAGCCTGGTAATGAATCTTATTTCACTTCAGAAGAACCTGCGTACTGATGAAAATGGCAATCCCCGGTTTCATCACAAAGATGTGGTTGCGCTCCTTCAGCATCCTGGTTTAAGAGATGCTGACCGTGAAACGGCAGAACGCATAAGGGACGGGATTATACGAAAAAACAGGGCATATGTAGCTCAATCAGATCTGAAGGCAATGAATGGCGGGCTGCTGGTGTTCAGGAAAGTGGATGAAAATATTGGTTTTCTCGACTATCTGACCGTGATTCTTAAATGGATTGCAGGGGCGGATGATAAGATGAAAAATACAGATTCAGGTGGAAACGATGGCAATAGTGAAGATCAGGGCAATGATGAAGACCAGGGCGACAGATCCGTTGGTTTCCCCGTAAGGGAATTCATCTTCAGGCTTTTAAGGGGCACGGACCGGCTCAGAGACGTACTCGGTAATGCTGACATCAGCATAAGATTTGAGACACTTATAAAATTGCTCAATAAGGTGCTGCAGGGTATCAGGGTTCCGTTCTACGGCGAACCGCTGGGTGGCGTTCAGATAATGGGGGTGCTTGAAACTCGTGCACTCGATTTCAGGAATGTGATCTGGCTTTCTATGAATGAGGGTATTTTTCCTGCCAGGACAACCGGTTCGTCGTTTATTCCCTATTCTCTCCGGAGGGGTTACGGGTTACCGGGACCGGAACAGCAGGATGCTGTCTATGCGTATTATTTTTACCGGCTGTTGCAGCATGCCAGGAAGGTTATACTTATATATAATACCAAAAGTGACGGACTTTTTACCGGGGAGGTGAGCCGGTTCATACACCAGCTAAGGTTTGACAGTAATTTCAGTGTTGTGGAGAGGAGCCTGGTTGCCGATCTGCTTCCTGCACGTGATAAGGAGATCATAATAGAGAAATCGCCGGGTATTCTTGACAGGCTGAACAGATATGTGGCAGGCGAAGGAAAATATCTCTCTGCGGGTGCACTGAATGCTTTTGCCGATTGCCCGCTGAGGTTTTATTTCAGGTATATTGCCCGACTGCCGGAGCCTGAAGAGGTGAGCGAAGAGATAGATATGGCGGTTTTCGGAAATCTTCTGCACAAGGCCGCACAACTGTTGTATGAGCCATTTGAAGGGGGCCAGGTGACGGATGATGACCTGGCAGAGGCAGGGAAGAGTGATGGTAGTGTGGAGAGATTTGTTTATAATGCTTTCAGGGAGGTGCTTTCAGTTGATCCGGGGACCGGCGGAGAGCAGCTGACAGGTATGTACAAGATTATTTCGGGTGTGCTTACAACATATCTCAATGAGATGGTGGTGATTGACAGGCGGATAACCCCCTTTAGAATAGAGGCACTGGAAAAGGAGTTCACTGCATCATTGAAGATCCCGGCCGGTGGTGGAGATATTGTAGTAAATTTTGGAGGTATAATCGACCGTGTTGATGAAGTGGCCGGTGCTGCAAGGGTAGTAGATTACAAGACAGGAGGAGATGATCCTGTTTTCAGCGATGTGGTATCGCTGTTCACAAAAGGCGATCCAAAAAGGAGGAAAGCGGTTTTCCAGACATTCTTCTATGCCTGGCTTTATCTTGAGAAATTCGGTGAGTCAGCATCTGTCACTCCTGTAATATACCAGGTGAAGAAGTTTTTTCAGAATGAACCGCCGG
>SKND01000369.1 GCA_007120695.1 Bacteroidales bacterium
GTAATGAAAAAAAATGCTCCTATGCAAATTACATCCTTTTCTTAAAAAAACAAAAAAGTTCTAAATTTTTATTAAATAATCATAGTTAATGCAAACCTTTCCCAATTAACCTGACACAGTTATTCTGATTATTCAAAAGAATCATAAGCCGTCAGCCATCCCTGACTTATGAAAAATGAACATCAGTTATACCCAATCAAGAAATAATAGAAAATTTGAGATTAATTTTGTTACCTGTGTCGTTATTTCGACATCAGGCTTAATGGTATCAGCCAGAAGTCTGAATTTCCCGGACTTCTTTTAATCGCCCAACACCTCGAACATGAAGCGTTCAATTTCCGGTACCGATCTTTCCCTGGCAACAATCTCCTCCACCTTTTCAATCACTTCGGGGTACTTTTCGGCAATGTTGAATAATTCACGGGGATCACTGTTCAGATCATACAATTCCCATTCGAGGTTTCCGTTATGCATATCCTTTCGTAATGCCTTATAATTTCCAACTCTCACTGCCATTTGTCCTCCGGAGGCCGGAAACTCCCAATAAAGGAATTCGGGCTGAGGTTGCTTCTCCCCTTTCAGGGTGGGCAGGAAACTTGTTCCACTTGCAAAATCAGGTGTTTCAATACCGGTAATTTCAGTAAATGTGGGCATTATGTCGTAGAAGACAGATATATGATCAGTTACTGATCCGGAAGTAATAACTTCAGGCCATGATGCGATCATGGGTACCCTGATACCGCCTTCATGAAGAAAGGCCTTACCGTATCCGCGTTCGCTCCGGAAAGGACCTCCACTCTCGAACCATTGAGAGTCGGTACCTCCGTTAAAACTTGGTCCGTTATCGCTGGTAAATATGATCAGGGTGTTGTCGTATATGCCAAGATCCTTAAGCTGCTTAACCAGTAAGCCTACATTATGATCCAGATAACTTACCATGGCAGCATAAGCGGCCCTCGGATAACGGTGCGGGAAGTATGACCTGTCTCCCGTATATGGCTCTTCATCTCCGAATTTTTCTACATAGTAGTCCACCCACTTCCGGGGAGCCTGCAGCGGCACATGGGGTATTGGGGTGGCCCAGTAAAGAAAGAAAGGATCATCTTTGTTATCTTCCACGAATCCGGTAATTGCATCAAACATCAGATCAGGCGCATAATCATTCAGCTCGAAAGGGGCATAACTGTTCATATCATAAGGATCATCGCCTTCATTCAGAATGGTATGTGGTGCGACTGTATCATTATCCAGGTAAACACGCCGGTCATTTTCCCATAAATGGACCGGGTAATAGGTGTGAGCCTGGCGCTGACAGTTATAGCCGAAAAAGTAATCAAATCCCTGCTTGTTGGGTACCCCCTCGGTGTGTGGCGCACCCAGTCCCCATTTACCCACTACAGCAGTTTTGTATCCGACAGATTGAAGAAGTGAGCCTATTGTAACGGTGCCAGCTTTAAGGGGGCGCTGGCCCTCGAGGGTTGAATCGGCAATCATTGCCCTGTAATTCCAAACATCACCCCTTTGCCCCCACTCGTCATTTCCGCGAATCCGGGCCTTGCCGCTATGCAGTCCGGTTAGCAATACAGCCCGGGCAGGAGCACAGACAGGTGATCCGCTGTAATGATCAGTAAAGATCATACCGGAGGCAGCCAGCCTGTCTATATGGGGAGTCTCTATCCTGGTCTGTCCGTAACATCCCAGTTCACCATAGCCAAGATCGTCGGCAAGGATATAAATAATATTGGGTTTGTGATTTTGATGTTGGTCCGCATCTGAGCCACTGCATGAGCTGAGACCAATGCCCAATCCTAAAATCCCGATTCCTGTAAGAGGTTTATACATAAAGTTAGCATTTAATTTTTTCAGTCAGCGGTTGATGTGTAACTATGGTCAATTCTTCCAGGGCTCTCTTTTTAAATCGCATCATCAAATATATGACATTTAATGAAAAGGTCAGGAAAGAACTACCTCGCCGGGCCTCCATAAGGCCACCAGGGGTTTCTGAAATATGGAGATTCGATTACAACCTGCCTTTCGGCGGAAGTGTACACAGCCCTGACCTTTACCCAGTGTTCCCCGAAAGGGGGGTCACTTAAGTTGAAATCCCAGGGTTCTGCTTCAAGAGTGGACACAATTTCGTTGTTGACCACCAGCATCACCTTTTCAAGGGGTGCATCACTCCGAACATCACTGATGCGTGCAGTTACTTTTCCAATCTCATCTGAGAAATCAGCATGGACAACTGGTGTTCCCGGACTACCGGTAATATCAGCCAGCAACCGGAAAAAGTCATGCTTCCTGCCTGAGCTTATCTGCCAGTTTACCGGGATACTCTGAAATCCGAGGTTATAATCATCATGCTCATGGTTGAGCCTGAAATCAAAATAACCCCATGATGCATAGTTTTTCACACTTTCAGTAAAGTTATTTCCGGTTTCACCCCATCCCTGTGCATCAACACGCCATGGCTGGTCATCCTCATTATTTACTATTGGCACAGTCCTGTATGCATCCATCCCGCGCACCTGCCTGATCATAGACACCATCCTGTCGGGATCGCGAACTCCGTTTCCATGCAGAAGGATATAATCGGATGCCTCAACAATATTTGTCAGAGGAACGGCTCCTCCGCCAAGTGATGTGCTCACATACAGGGAGCGCCCGTCTGCTGAAATGTCTTTTGCAATATTGATCAGTTCATGAACCCGGGCACATTGAAGTATCTCATGGTCATACCTTACATTACACTCGTTATTGATCTCAATGATCACGTTCGTATAGCCTTTATTCAGTACCCACAGGGTTGCATTTTCAACTGCCGTTATTACTGCCTGTTCATCCAGCAGATTATCATCCTGTCCGAAATAAAAATATCCAAGTATTACTACCATCCCCAGCTCATCAGCCTTTTCAATTACCCTGGCAAGCCGGCTCATATATCCCGCCCTTAGTGAACCATCAGGAGCAAATGCAGAGTTGTCCCACGGCTGATCATTGCAATAACCATAAGGACATCCTCCCTGCAGATTCAGGGTAAAGGCAAGCAGTCCGTGCTCCCGCCAGGCAGCCATGGCATCAATAAATTCAGTGGTGTTCCGGTCGGGGTCCCACTCCTTTGTATCCGGGTAAGTCCACTGTCCACGGGTCTGCGGGTTCAAATCGTCGAAAACTCCCTGTACCAGGCGCGCATTCATCAGAAGACCCTCAACAGAATAATGACCTCCGTAGGAAGTAGTCCACTCCTGCCCCTGATAGGTAGGCACACCGTTGATATGGAACTGGTCGCCAACTATTGAAACCTGAGTATTCCTTTCCGGTATAACAACCGGACCTTCACCACAGGCACTGAGCCCGAAGAGAAGCATCAAAATAAAACCTGCAATTAATCTCATAAGTAAATTTTTAATTTAAATTATTGGGCTTATGGATCTTACCATGACGATTCATCCTAATATCTCCTGTTTTTTATATATTTTCATACTTGCACATTTTTTAGATTACAATTTATTAAATCGGGTGAAAAATTCCTAATGTAATTTTATTTGCCCCCTAAATCGCCTGGATTTTAAAACAGTAACTAAATGACTGGCACCAGCGCATAAGCTTAGCCGGCAAGACCTAATCCCGGTACTCAAAAGTATTGGGAACAAGGTCAAGGCTTCCCAGAAAGTCCAGGCAAGCCGCCCTCACGTTGTAATCTCTTCCTTCCTTTTCATAAACCGATTTAATCGTTTCGGTAAACGGCTCCTTATTTTTTGAATATAACAGGTAGTTAATGGCCATCAGGGCATTATCCATATTTTCACTTGCACAGAAATTTTTAAGGGTTCCTTCAGCCTGCTGATTGCCGAAAAATTCGTAAGCAATGGCAGAAGCAGTAATTGAAACCGGCGGATAGTCATCGTTAATTGCTTTAATTATGCTACCGGCAAAAGGCTGCAGATCATCGGCACATTGACTTCGTAATCCCA
>SKND01000320.1 GCA_007120695.1 Bacteroidales bacterium
AAGAAAAATCTGATTAGCCAGCACGGAATTGACCATCTTATTGTAATAAATTTTACAAAGGAGTTTGCAGGGTTACCTCCATGTACCTTTGTAAAAGATTATCTTGTCGACAGGGCCGGGTTGCGGCACCTGGTTTTCGGATTCGACCATCATTTCGGGCACAAGAGGCGGGGAAACTTTGAGAATCTTAAGAGCTGTGCCGCGCTTTACGGATTCACCATTGAGCAGATGGACCCGGTAGTTGACGGAAAATCACGGATCAGCTCCTCGGCTATAAGGGAGGCATTGTCGGCCGGAGATGTCAGGCTTGCATGCCACCTGCTTTCATATCCTTACAGTCTGCGGGGGAAAATAATCGGGGGTAAGCAGGTTGGACGTGCGATTGGTTATCCTACTGCAAACATAGAGCCGGATGATGAGCATAAGCTGGTCCCGGCCGATGGAGTTTATGCGGTAAAGGTCATTATCGGAAAACAGGCATTAAGGGGGATGATGAATATCGGTTTCAGACCTACCATTGACAAGCATGGGAAGGAAAAATCTATTGAGGTTCATATAATGGATTTTGAGGGAGATGTTTATAATCATCCGATAGAGATAAGATTTATAGAAAGGATCCGCGAAGAGAGAAAGTTTGAAAGCCTAGAGCAACTAAAGACACAGCTTGCAAGGGACAGGGAAAGGGTGCTTCAGATCATCTGATTCCCGCAGGATTAACGCTGTCTGAGGATTACCACTGTCTTAGAATAACCGCTGTCTGAGGATAATCGCTGTCTGAGGATAGCCGTTGCCGGAGATTACCAGCACCCATTCCGGATGTTGTTCTGCAGCCCTTCCCGAAAAATGATAGATAATCTCCTTAATTTTTATTATTAACTTTGTATTTATTAAATATGGAATGGGATATCGTGGTTGCCGGGTATAATAATTACTAACAATCTTATATTGAAAACAATGGAGACACTTACTGATTCTTTGCCTTACAAGATAAAGGATATAAGCCTGGCCGGATGGGGCAGGAAAGAGATAGAACTTGCTGAGCGTGAAATGCCAGGCCTGATGGCGCTGCGTGAGAAGTATTCAGATGAAAAGCCTCTTAAGGGTGCACGGATAACCGGTTCGCTTCATATGACAATACAAACGGCGGTACTTATCGAGACCCTGACTGAGCTCGGTGCCGATGTGCGGTGGGCCAGCTGCAATATATTCTCAACCCAGGATCATGCCGCCGCCGCCATGGCTGAAGCAGGCATTCCTGTTTTTGCCTGGAAGGGTGAAACACTTCGTGAATACTGGTGGTGCACTGCACAGGCACTTACCTTTCCGGGAGGCAAGGGACCTAATATCATTGTTGATGACGGGGGTGATGCAACACTGCTTATACATATGGGATACCAGGCTGAAGATGATGCCACGGTTCTTGATGTAAAACCTGAAAGTATAGAAGAGGCTGAGATACTGAAGATTCTGAAGGAATATCTGGAGATGGACCATGGCAAATGGCACCGGATGGCAAAAAGCATCAAGGGTGTATCAGAGGAGACTACCACCGGTGTAAACAGGTTGTACCGGATGAATGTGGAAGGTACACTGCTTTTCCCGGCTATCAATGTGAATGATTCGGTAACCAAATCAAAATTTGACAATCTTTACGGATGCAGGGAGTCCCTTGCAGACGGTATCAAGCGTGCCACGGATGTAATGCTGGCCGGCAAAGTAGTTGTTGTTCTGGGGTACGGGGATGTTGGAAAAGGTTCTGCACGGTCTATGAGGGCTTATGGTGCAAGGGTAATAATTACGGAGATTGATCCCATATGCGCGCTGCAGGCCGCCATGGAAGGTTTTGAAGTTAAGCCGATTGAAGAGGCCCTGGAGGAAGGTAATATATTTGTGACTGCAACGGGGAACAAGGATGTGATTACCGTTGAGCATTTGGCCAAGATGAAGGACCAGGCCATCGTATGTAATATAGGGCATTTCGACAATGAGATACAGGTAGATAAGCTGGAGGCCTATCCTGATATAGAGAAGATCAACATAAAGCCCCAGGTGGACAAGTACGTGTTTCCGTGGGGCCATGCTATCATTCTGCTGGCTGAGGGAAGGCTGGTGAATCTTGGTTGTGCCACAGGCCACCCGTCATTTGTTATGAGCAACTCGTTCACAAACCAGGTTCTGGCCCAGCTCGATCTCTGGAAAAACAAGTATAAGGTGGGTGTGTACAGGCTCCCCAAATCTCTCGACGAAGAGGTGGCAAGGCTCCATCTTGAACAGATAGGAGTAAAGCTGACCAAACTGACCAAAGAACAGGCCGATTATATCGGGGTGCCAGTAGAGGGTCCTTATAAGCCTGATCATTACAGGTATTGATCCTTAATTCCTGCCTGACTGCAAATTTGAATAAGGCAGAATTTAAGGGCATGCCTTCGCGGGCAGTACACCCTTAGTGCCTGTGCCTGACAGGTTTGATGAAGGGATATTGACCTTGATGGCACAAATGGCTGATATATAAATTGCTAACTATACTTTATGCGTATGATATCTCCCCCGCCCCTGAAAAAGGGCGATAAAATAGGAATCGTAACCCCATCGGGTAGAATTGAAGAAGGTGTTCTTGATAATGCGATAGAGCGTTTTGAGGAGTGGGGACTGGAGGTGATGGTTGCGCAGGCTGCCTATAACCATTTTAACCAGTTTGGAGGAACCGTCACTGAAAGGTTGACAGACCTGCAGGGAGTGCTGAATGATCCTGAAATAAAAGCCGTGGTATGCTCAAGGGGAGGTTACGGCGCCGTAAAAATAATTGACCTGATTGACTTCAGGTTATTTGTGGCGTCTCCAAAATGGATTGTTGGCTACAGCGATATAACAGTGCTTCACAACCATATAAATGAGAATTATGGTATAAAAACCCTGCACGGACCGATGGCCGCTGAGTTGTCGCCCGAAAGAAAAATCCGTGCGTCGGACGATTCGATGGAGCTGCTCAGGGAAACCTTATTCGGCGCACTGCCTGCCTATATTCATCCGGTTCATCAGCTTTCAAGGGGAGGGAAAACAGAAGGGATCCTCACTGGAGGGAATCTTTCGGTTCTTTACAGCCTTACCGGCTCCGGTTCATTTCCTGAAACTGAGGGCAGGATCCTGTTTATAGAAGATGTGGGGGAATACCTCTACCATATAGACAGGATGATGGTTGGCCTGCGTCGCAACGGGGTGCTTGAGGGCATTGGGGGATTGCTGGTCGGGGGACTGACTGATATGAATGATAACAAAGTGCCTTTCGGCAGAACGGCAGAGGAGATAATTGCCGAGGCGGTAGAGGATTACGACTATCCTGTATGTTTTGGTTTTCCTGCAGGACACCAGCCTGAAAACAAAACTCTTATCATGGGTAGTAAGGTTACCCTCTCGGTAGGCGAAAGCATCAGCCACCTGACCTTTATCTGAAAAGTGCATTAATTCCTTGTATACCGTCCTATTATTGTTGTCGTTTGAGATTGACGCTCATTTTTTGTATATTGATATTCAAAACGACCTGTGTCAAAGGACTTATGGCAGAACACAATATTACGGGCATAAACGGTGAGGAGATTGCGATAAAGCACCTTACCGGAAAATCCTTCACCATAATTGAAAAGAACTGGAGGTGCGGCAGGCTGGAGGTGGATATTATTGCCCGGGAGGGTGACCGGCTGATTATTGCCGAAGTAAAAACACGCACCCGGGGCTTCCTGCAGTCGCCTGGCGAGGCCGTTAACCGCAGAAAGCAGGAGTTCCTTATCAGGGCGGCCAACGCATACATCAGGAAAATGAACCTTGACCTGGAAGTCCGTTTTGATATTATTACGGTTACTTTCAGCAAGAAGGGTGATCACACGGTGCAGCATATAGAGAATGCCTTTTATCCCGCCGTCAGAAGCTGAAGGGGCTCTGTCCTCCATCAAAAGGTAAAGAGGCTTAGTC
>SKND01000418.1 GCA_007120695.1 Bacteroidales bacterium
ACCATCTGGCTGATAATGACGGCAATGATATTTGGCGGTGTCATGGAAGCGGCGGGCATGCTTGTGAGAATTACCTCGGCCCTGATGCGTTTTGCAAAAAGTACAGGCTCGCTGGTTGCCACCACTGTGGGAACATGTCTCTTTTTCAATGTTACCGCATCCGACCAGTATATCTCTATTGTGGTACCGGGCAGAATGTTTGCGTCGACATACAGGGAAAGGGGACTAAAACCGGAGGTTCTGAGCCGGACGCTGGAGGACTCAGGCACCGTTACTTCAGTACTTGTTCCATGGAATACCTGCGGAGCAACCCAGTCGGCCGTTCTCGGCGTGCCAACTATAAGTTATCTGCCATGGGCATTTTTCAATATTATCAGCCCATTTATGTCAATTTTCATGGCGGCCTTCAACATTAAGATCCGCCGTATAAAAGACAAGGAAGAGGGCAAAACGGATTTTAAAGTTGACCTAAAATAACCTGGGATACTTCCTCCTGTTTGACTTGTGCATCATTTCATATACGGTATCAAACACATCTTCGGCATTCGGATTTGAAAAATAGTCCCCGTCAGACGTATAGGCCGTACGATGATCTTTCCCCGTAAGGGTTTTCGGTTCGGAGTCCAGGTAAAAGAACCCGCCCCTCTCTTCT
Organism: Bacteroidales bacterium; assembly: GCA_007120695.1. Taxonomy (GTDB): domain Bacteria; phylum Bacteroidota; class Bacteroidia; order Bacteroidales; family PUMT01; genus PXAP01. The sequence goes on from SKND01000418.1 coordinate 653, forward strand.
ATTATCTGTTGCATCATGAACGAGGTGGCGCCCCCTGGCACATCCTCGTCAAAAAAAAGTACCTTGCCGGTCTTTTTTACTGACTCAAGTATTGTATCTGACCTGTCAAAAGGCAGAAGGGTCTGCACATCTATCAGTTCAGCCAAAATATCAAATTCCTTCAGCTGATGAACAGCCTCCTCTGCAATACGGACACATGAACCATATGTAACAATTGTTACATCAGTCCCCTCTGCCAGTATCTCAGGTACACCCAGGGGTATCCTGTAATGACCTATGTTCTCAGGCCTCCTCTCCTTTAGCCTGTAACCATTCAGGGGTTCAATTACCAGTGCAGGATCCTGTCCGTGCAATAGTGTGTTGTAGAAACCTGCTGCCTGTGTCATATTCCGGGGAACACAAACGTATACTCCCCTGATGGAATTAATGATCATGCTGACAGGTGATCCCGCATGCCAGATTCCTTCAAGCCGGTGACCGCGGGTCACTACTATTACAGGAACACTTTGACCGCCTCTTGTCCTGTAATGAGTGGTTGCAAGATCATCACTGAAGGTCTGCAAAGCATACAACAGGTAGTCCAGGTACTGTATCTCTGCTACCGGCCTCATTCCGCGCAGAGCCATACCTATACCCTGGCCGAGAATGGTAGTCTCCCTTATGCCGGTATCAGTAACCCTCATCTCACCATATTTTTTCTGCAGCCCTTCGTAGGACTGGTTGACACCTCCAATTTTGCCGGTGTCTTCTCCGAATATAAAAACCCTGTGATCACGTTCAAGGGCAGCATCCCAGAAATCACGGAGAATTTCGCGACCGGGCACCTCTGGCGAGGTTTCATTGTAGAGTGCAGGTGTACCCGTGACTTCAAGAGACGAGTATTTTGATTCATTATAAAGAAAGGTGTTGTATCTATGCGTATTATCCTCAATATTACGGTTAAGCCAGTCAGCAAGATCCTTTTGCAATGTTTCCCTGATCTCACAGTCAGCACATACATGGCGCAATATTTTCCTTACTGCACTTATATTGTCCTTTCTGATAGGCGTATGCAGTTTCTTAAGCTCCCCGGTTATTGTTCCGGGTTTGTCATATCCCTCCCTCCTGCAGATACAGCTGCGGTTATCAATGATCTTAACCAGTGCATCCCTCTCGTCTATCATTGGCCGGGCATAATCCAGCCAGGCTTCTTTACGGGCCTCTTTTGCCTCTTCTGATGCCGCTGACTCAATTGAGTCAAGTTCTGAGCCACTTGCAAGTCCTGTCGATAATATCCATTCACGCATTTTCCTGAGTGGATCATAATCTTTTTCCCATTGCAACCTCCCGGGCGATTTATATCTTTCGTGTGAGCCGGAAGTAGAGTGACCCAGGGGTTGAGTAACTTCATCAATATGAAACACCACCGGCACATGCTCTTCCCTGCATATTCTGACACCTTCTTCAAAAAGCTTGCAAAGAGCCGGGTAATCCCATCCTCTGCCTTTCATAACAACTATCCCCTGAGTTGTTTCATCCCTCTCAAAACCCTTCAGCACTTCAGAAATGCTGCTTTTGGCCGTCTGGTACTCTTTAGGAACAGATATTCCGTATCCGTCATCCCACACCGCAAGGGCCATCGGCACCTGAAGAACAGCAGCGGCATTGATGGTTTCCCAGAAATGTCCTTCAGAAGTACTTGCATCTCCAATGGTACCAAAGGCGACCTCATTCCCTTTATCGGTAAGTGTAGTTAACTCATGAAGATCTTTTATTGTGCGAAAAAGTTTTGATGCATAAGCGAGTCCAAGTAGCCTGGGCATCTGCCCTGCAGTGGGTGATATATCGGCCGATGAGTTCTTTTGCTTCATCAGGTCTCTCCATGTTCCGTCCTCATTAATGCTCCTGGTTGAAAAGTGATTATTGAAAGAGCGGCCACCGTTGCCCGGATTAAGATCAGCCCGGGTCTCACCATAGAGCTGTGCAAAGAACTCCTTTGCAGAAAAAAGACCTGCGGCCATCATAAATGTCTGATCACGATAATAACCCGACCGCCAGTCACCGTCCCTGAAACTCTTCGCAAATGCAATCTGGGCCACCTCCTTCCCGTCACCAAATATTCCAAACTTGGCCTTACCTGTAAGAACTTCCCTCCTGCCTGTTAAACTCAAATTTCTCGAAAGATGAGCAAGCTTATAATCGGAAAACACCTCTGCTCTGAAATCTTCCAGTGATAGTTTATTTTTCTGATGGTCTGTCATTGGGTTCATGCTATATCCTGTTAAATTGACCACCCAGACAACTATTGACTGAATAAAACATACCCTGAAGACGGGTGATTCTTCCGGGTTTTACCGACTGTTCCACAAATTTAAGAAGAATAATAACAAAATATTCAATTATAATCATTGATCAGGAATATCATAAGTGTAACTTTGCATTTGAAATTATCCCAAAATGGAATTCATTTTAATACTTGTAACCGCCATAGTGCTAATGAGCCTGATATTCGCAGGCCTGTCACTTAATATTATATTCCGGAAAAACGGAAAATTTCCGGTAACTTCAATCGGCGGCAACAAAGAGATGCGTAAAAGAGGAATTACCTGTGTCAAACATGACGAAATGCTATGCCAGGGCAAAGGCAGGTCTAAGGGATCCTGTTGCTCATAAATTCTCTTCCATCTTTCTTACATAATCAGTATCTGCCCAGACACCAATTATTCAGTATGCAAAGTCAGACACTGATTATTTATCGGGTAAACAAATCCCCTTTTAAAATGTTTACAAGTTAAGAATATTGTTTAATTTACCTGGTTGTTAACAATAATATGGTTTACAAGCAGGAAAAATATAAAAACATGGAAGTACTGAATCTCATACTTATAACACTCGCACTTGTAATAATTGCAGTAGGCGCAATGTCTGTAAGACTTCTGTTTGTCAAAGACGGTAAGTTCTCAGGGGGATCGTGCAGAAGCACTCCCGAACTCAGCAACAGGGGAATAACATGCGGATGCGGAAATGAAAAGGTCTGTGCAGGTAATGATACAGAGTAAAGGTAAAAAATTCGCTAAAATATTTGCATAGCCAAATAGCTTTATCAGGGGACGCGGGTTTCAAAGATTAACTAAAAAGGTTATTTTCCCAGCATTGCTTCAATACCGGGAGTACTTGCAACGGCAGTATCTCCGTTAAGATCATAAATAAGATATGCTTCCAGATCAGGCTTATTCAGTGCAAATTCCAAACTTTTTTCAAGCCCCATCACCATAAATGCAGTAGCATAAGCATCAGCATCCATCGCAAGAGGTGCTATTACAGTAGC
>SKND01000430.1 GCA_007120695.1 Bacteroidales bacterium
CTTCGGAGGTGAAGACCTGGGATTTAAAGGGCGTAACAAGAGCAGGTGATTATTACGTGCCCTCAGATTTTGATGATATACTCAGCGATACAAAATCCGACACCGCACATTATTATGAACCAGACAAACCACTTATTCCCGGTAAAGCTCAGAAAAGGATTATTGAGCATGCCAGGTCGGTTTATTACCGGAATAATCTTACCGGTGCCCTTCCCCTGCACCAACTGGAATCGTTGGCACTCCCGTTTGAAAATTACCAGCTTGCATATACTCCCGGGCTGGTGACTGATATATTTGATTCAAAAGTAACAGCAGGCTTACTGGCAGAAGGGAAGTTTACAAACAGTGAGGGAGACAGTAACTGGTGGGTGCGGTCGGGCACCACCCAATATAAAACCCCTGCAGAAAGCCAGGCTGATGCACATAACCGGTTTTACACTCCCATATCCTACACCGACCCGTGGGGCGCCGTAACAAAAGTCCTGTACTACCCCAACTATTTCCTTTTCATAGAACAGACCGAAGATGCCCTGGGCAACAGCTCTTCGGTCGACCGGTTTAACTTCAGGACCCTTTCACCGGAAAGGATCCGTGATATTAACAACAATATCTCCGAAACATTAACCGATGAGCTTGGAATTATAAAAGCTGTGGCCGTGCTGGGGAAAGGCAATGAGGCAGATGAGCTTGCAGGGTTAACCGGGGAGACTTCCATGGCTGAATCGGCCGAAATACAAAATTTCTTCAGCGCTCCCGGTTCGGTTCAGCTTACAGCCATTGGCAAAAACCTGCTGCAGAGGGCTACCCAAAGGTTTGTATATGACCCCGGGGCTTTTGTCAGCGACGGCAAACCTGTCATAGTCGCAACCATACTCAGGGAGGAGCATTTTGCCGTTAACAGCGACTCTCCGGTTCAAATCAGTTTTGAGTATTCAAATGGTTCGGGTGAGGTGATAATGAAAAAGAATCAGGCCGAGCCGGGCATAGCCAGGCAGGCCGTTATTGATGCGGATAATAATATTACAATAAATGAAATAGATACTTCAGCATTGAGTCCTCCGCAACTACGATGGATTGCCAATGGAAGGACCATAAAGAACAATAAGGGGAACCCGGTAAAACAATATGAGCCCTGGTTTTCGGTAACGCACAGGTTTGAGGACCATAAAGAGCTGGTGGAAACAGGTGTTACACCGATAATGTACTACGATGCTCCCGGACGGCTGATAAAGACAAAAATGCCGGATGGTACCCTTGCCAGGGTTGAATTCAACTCATGGTCAACGGCTGCATGGGACCCCAACGACACTATCCTTGAAACCGGTTGGTACCACAATCGCACCAACAGGCTTATCGATGCAGAGCTGCAGGCAGCGGGGAAAGATCCCGGCCGCGAAAAGCTGGCTGCCGACAAGGCTGCCAAACATGCCAATACCCCCACCAGGGCACACCTTGATACACTTGGCCGGCCTGTACTCTCCACAGAGCATAACAGGCATCCCGATTCAATGGTGGATGAGTTTTACAATACCCTGGCGGAGATTGATACCGAGGGTAACCTTCGGTCAGTGACCGATGCCAGGGGCAACAGGGTTATGCAATACAAGTATGACATGCTTGGTAACCAGGTTTACAGCAATAGCATGGATGCAGGTAGACGGTGGATGTTTTTAAACATTACAAACAACCCTGTCCGCACCTGGGATGAGCGGGATTTTGAATTCAGGCACTCATATGATATACTTCTCCGTCCAACACAAAGCATGATAACCGGTGGTGACGGGGCCGCACCCCTTAACAACATCTACGACAGGATCATCTATGGTGAGGAGCAGCTTCTGCCGGGAAGAGTTAATGAGGCCCAGTTGCAGGACATAAACTTACTCGGCAGGCCTGTGGAACATTATGATACAGGAGGCCGGGTTCATACACCGGAATATGATTTCAAGGGTTTGCCATCGCTTACAATCAGGAGATTGTTCAGTAAGTATAAAGAGACAGCAAACTGGACGGATGCCAATCTTGCAACTGATCTTGAAAACAGGGAATTTACCTTCATTAATGAGACCGATGCACTGGGAAGATTAACTCTCCAGGTTACGCCTGATAATACGGTTGTCATCCCCGGATATAATGAAGCCGGCCTGATGGAAAGCCAGAATGTGAACCTGCATGGGACCTCTGCAGAAGTCACTTATATCAAGAATATTGATTACAATGAGAAAGGGCAGCGTACCAGGATTGTATATGGGAACAATGTCTTAACCAGGTTTTATTATGACAGGGAAACATTCAGGCTGATCAGGCTTGAAGCCAGGAGACAAAATGGTGATCCGCTGCATGACTGGCACTACACATATGATCCTGCCGGCAATATCACACATATCGGCGACAATAATATACCGGTCATATTCTTTAATAACCATAAAATAACAGGCGTCTCAGAATATGAATATGACGCCGTTTATCAACTGGTACAGGCCAGCGGCCGGGAAAATAATGCAGCATTGTCATTTAATGCTCGTGATAATTGGAATGATGCCCCATTTATGCATCAGTTGAACCCCGGCGATCCGATGGCCATCCGTAATTATACCCGGGAATACCGTTACGATGAGGCAGGAAATATCCTCCGGATACAACATCAGGCTACCGGCAATAACTGGACCAGGAACTATTCATACCCTGCAGGCAACAACAGGCTCCTGGGCACCCAGGCAGGCGGACACAACTATAACTATACCCATCACCTGCACCACGGGTTTATTACCGGAATGCCCGGCCTGGAAGAGATGGACTGGAATTTTAAAGAAGAGCTTATAAGGACCGTCCGCCAGAAGGTAAGCAACGGCGGAACACCGGAGACAACATGGTATCAGTACGACAACAGCGGAACACGCATAAGGAAAATTACAGAGAACCAGTCCGGTCCGGGTAACGCACCGGGAAAGAAGGAGGAGAGGATCTACATATCCGGATATGAGCTTTATATTAAGCACAGCAATCCGCATAGCGGACTCGAACGGGTAAGCCTGAGTCTTATGGACCAGGGGCACCGGTTTGCCATTATCGAGACCCGTAACGCCGTTGATGACGGGACCGAAGCACAACTGGTGAGGTACCAGCATCATAACCACCTTGGTTCTGCGGCACTGGAACTGGACGAAACTGCAAGGGTAATCAGTTACGAGGAGTATCATCCTTTTGGCACCACATCATTCCAGGCTGTGAACGCCGATATACGATCTGCTGCGAAGCGTTACAGGTATTCGGGAATGGAGAGGGATGAAGAGACCGGTTTGTCATATCATAATGCACGGTACTATATACCCTGGCTGGGACGGTGGCTAAATACCGATCCCATTGGCACCGGCGGAGGGATAAACCTGTATGGCTATTGCCACAACAATCCCGTTAAACTGAACGATCCCGGAGGCACTGATCCTCCCGGGAGTGATGATCCCCCGCTTCGGTTAACCCCGTTAATTACAGATATTACCCCACTGGGTGTTGCCGGAGATCTTCAGTTCAGCAACATGTTCTCAGCCGACAGAAGCGTGTCAGGCAGGATTGCTCTGTCGGCGGGAGTGCGGTCGAGCTTTATACTCGAGGCACCCGGACTGGGTTTGCGGACAACAGGCATTGCTGATTTGTCAGGTACGGCAGCGGTCGACACCACCCTGGGGGTCGGCGCACTGCGGCTCAGGGGGGGTGGAGTTCTTGGTGAGTTGTCGGGGCTTAATCTTGCAGTTGCAGGAGAAGGATCATTCCGCATACCGGTGCCCGATAGCATCGGGCTGAGCGGATTGCCGGGCAGCCTGCTGGCTTCTCTTCCCCAGTCGGAGGGAGAGGCGAGGCTTAGCGGTGCCCTGTCATACGGCAGTTTCTCCCTGGCAGATTTCAGGGCCACTGCCTCACTGGAATCGGGAAGATTTGAGGGCAGGCTTGATGC
>SKND01000165.1 GCA_007120695.1 Bacteroidales bacterium
AGTTGTATGAAAGAGAAACATCCTGTAGCCTTACGAAGCTCCTGCTCTGATAAATACCACTCGAAACGGGAGGTGAGTTATATACCCCTGTCGCATTGTCCACTCCGTTCTCGGGTGTCCAGTAGGGACGAACTGCAGAAGCGTTTATCCTGAGCACGTTATCTGACCGCCAGTCGACGTTAAGCACCGATTGGTTGTTAGCCAGATAGTAATTGCTGCCTCCCTGTACTGCATTAATAAAGAATGATAATCTGAAGTTCCTGTATGACAGGGCATTATTCAGGCTGAAACGGTGACTAGGTGTTGTGTATCCGACAATAGTCCTGTCTTCCGGCTGTATCGAGTTGCTGCCGGTATGATCTACATATCTGAATTGTCCGGGATACCATCCGGGATAAATATTTCCGCTGTAAAGCTCCTCTTCGGTCCACACGCCGCCAGCCATCTCATAGTCATAGATAGCACTTATAGGCTCGCCCACGAACCAGGAGTTACCAATGTCCCTGTCATCATCCTCGCCGTAAAGCTTGGTGATCTTGTCCCTGTTCAGGGAAAAAACAAACTGGCTCTCCCATCTCAGTACCCCGTCAAGGTTAAGAGTCCTCAGCTCCAGCTCAATACCCTTGTTGTCAATACCTCCAATATTTGTCCATACGCTTCCGTATCCGGTCATTGAAGGAAGTGCCCTTTCCACAAGTACATCGGTTGTCTCGGCCTGGTAAAGATCAATTGATCCTGCTATTCTCTGGTTCAGTATCCCAAAGTCCGCGCCAACATTAAAGGATGTGGTAGTCTCCCAACCCAGTCCTGCGTTACCAAGTGTATTGGGAAAAACGCCAACTGCTGTCTGTGAGCCAAAAACATATGCAGTGGTGCCCATTCTCGAGAAGCTTGAATAACGGCCTATTCCCTGGTTTCCTGTCTGGCCGTAAGAGGTCCTTAGTTTCAGGTAGAGTCCGTCAACATTGAAAAAATCTTCATCCGAGGTAACCCAGCCCAGTGAGACCGAGGGGAATATTGCCCATTTATTTTCGGGGCCAAACCCTGAAAAGCCGTCCTGACGGATGGTTGCCGTAAGAAGGTACCTGCTCAGATATGTATAGTTTATACGACCCATATATGAAAGGCTGTTCTCTTCCCATGCAGATGAGTTAATATCCACAATGGTTCCGAGAGACATCCTGTTGTACCCAAGGGTAGGATTATCAAATCCCTGGGCATTCAAATAAGACCATTGATTATTGCGGTGTTCCCGGCTGTAAAGAAGGGTGGAGTGGACCTGGTGGTCGCCGAAGTTCCTCCGGTAAGTAACAATGTTGTTAAATATCCAGTTTCTTTGCTGCCAGGGTTCTTTCCTGGCCTGACCGTTATTGGCGGCTCCACCTGGAATAGTATTCGGCCAGAAACGATTATTGTGACCATTTATAAATGTGTTCGAATAATTAAATTCATATGAAAGACCTTCGATCCACGGTATATCAATTGTAGTACTACCAACCATAAAAAGATTGTCTCTTTTGTTGTCACTTATAATTTGAAGGTTATTAAGAGGCATCTGCATATAAACCTCACCTGTCAGGTACATATCCCACTCCGGCTCTCCGATCCTGTTGGTTGCCCAGGGACTTGCATTTCTGGCATGACCCAGGTTTGAAGGTTCACCCGAATAGTCCATATGTGAGTATGAAGTGATAAGTTCCACTGATAGCCAGTCGGTTATATCTGTATTAAGATTTGCATGCAGGGTGTACCTGTCGAAATTGTCATTTATCCTTATACCCTCTTCATTGGTATATCCTCCCGACACAAAGTAGTTTATCCTGTCGGCCTGCCCGGATGCGCTGAGACTGTAGTTCTGCAATCTGCCGATTTGCAGGGTCTGATCTACCCAGTCGGTCTCTATCCCTGCAAGGTAATTTTCCCTCTCTTCTGTTGACCTCAGACGGGGTGCCATGTTCTGGGGAGAATAATCGGGAGTGGCAGGTTTTCCTGCGCTGCTGGTGGGATTGGTTGCATACCAGGAATAGAGGTCCTGCTGGTAGTAATAATCGGTGAGCCTTCTGACAAATTCATCGCCGTTCATCACCCTCATGGGATTGTTGGTCATATCCTGGTAGCCGGCGTAACCGTTGAACGAAATAACAGGTTTATCAGTCTGGCCCCTTTTAGTGGAGATAAGTATAACACCGTTGGCAGATCTTGAGCCGTATACGGCTGCTGCACTCGCATCTTTCAGTATATCTATTGATGCAACATTATTGATGTTGATATCACCAATTCTGCCGTTATAGATAATACCATCCAGCACGATAAGTGGTGTGGCACTTGCAGAGAGCGAAGTCCGCCCCCTGATCTCTACACTCGGCTCACTGCCGGCACCACCCGATCTTGATACGTTCACTCCGGCAGCGGCACCTGACAATGCCTGTGAGATATTAACATCCGTTCGGGCTGCCATATCATCCATCGACACCCTGGTTACAGAGCCGGTCAAATCGCTTCTTCTCTGTACACCGTATCCGATCACGATAAGCTCATCAAGCATCTCGGTTGCAGGGGTCAGGACCACGTCAATCGATCTTCTGTCGCCAACGGGCAGTTCTACTGTGTGGTAGCCTACAAACGAGTACATAAGCACGGCTTCAGGCCCGGGAACTTCAATTGAATATTTCCCGTCCATATCGGTAATTGCACCGGTGGTGGTACCCTGAATGATAATGTTAACACCCGGCAGCGAAACACCGGTAGATGCGTCGGTCACTGTTCCTGTTACAACAATCTGCTGTAACGCCGTACCTGCAAAGAGGCCGGAGGTAACAAAAAGCAGAATAATGATCAGGGCAGAAATACCTTTTGGGAACATTCCGGAACATTTGCGGGAATACTCCCTCGATTCATAAACTTCTTTCATAAGTAATTAAGGTTAGGTTTTGTTTATATTTAACTAGTTTTTGACGATGCAGATTTTAAAGCTTTATACTTTGACGATCAGTCTGGCATGCGTAGGTTGTTTTTCATAGGCAGTTTTTTTAAGTTAAAATGATGTGTGGGATATTTTGAAACTATCGTTTTTGCGGTTGAACGGGTATTATATTATAACAGTTTGATATTATTATATAATCTAGCTGAATATCTATTAAACCTTGTAAGCATAATAAATACAGGTCTTATAACTTGCAATACTGTTAAAAAATAAAATGAATTAAAGTTACAGCTAGAGTTACAGTTTAGAAATCCAAACATAATCTTTACGTTTATAAATACCAAGAATCGCATAAATTTTTTTTATAAAAAATTAACATTATTTATCATAAATTAGGATTTCGGAGTTTGCAAGCTGTTACTAATCAGCAAACATAGCTGACCGGGTATTATTAATTCTAAATAAGGGGTAGATACGATTTTAGGGAGGCCGTAAAACCGGCAAGGCTTCTTAATGTGGTGTCTGTTTAAAATGTCAGACACTGACTTTATAGACGGACTAATTATGGCCGAAAAGATTATTCTCCGAAAGGGTAATAATCACCGTTTATTTTCAAACTTTTTAATTTCCATCACCCGGCCGTCGAAAACACCATAGGTGAAATGCCACAGCCAGTCGCCGAGATTAATGCAGCGAGAGCTTCCGTTCTTGAGAGCCACATTGAAAGGCAGGTGGCGGTGGCCGAATACAAAATAGTCATAGTGCTCTTTTTCAAGCATCCTGTTGGCATAGATCACATGCTCTTCCTGATCGTCTCCCCTGTAAGGCACTATCAGCTCTTTGGAGTACCGGCTGTTATGTGACCATTTATGGGCAAACCAAACGGCAAAATTCGGGTGAAGCCTTGAAAAAATCCATTGCATCGGACGGTTGGTAAATATACTTTTCAGCAGGCGGAATCCCTTATCATTCTCATCTAGACCGTCGCCGTGCGCCATGTAAAATTTTTTGCCGGAAAACTCGGCAG
>SKND01000018.1 GCA_007120695.1 Bacteroidales bacterium
ACAACAACTATTGCAAGAGCAATTATATAGCTCCAGAGAAAGTATTCAATATTACGTCTTCGGGCGAAAATCCTTACGGCAAAAAAATAGAATACAAGGATAAACCAAAGTCGTACCAAAAGGAATTTGAATGAAACCAGTGGCATTGTGCTGGTAACAGAAGTGATAAAGATCCAGGCAAGGTAAAACATTATTGAGAGACTTACCGGATGAAGGATCAGCTCTTTGTGAACAGAGCCGGTATAAACCATGCGGAATACAGCTATTCCCAATATTACAATAATTACCGGTTCGGTAGGGAGGGAGACATCAAAGGGCAGATTACCTGCAAACCGTGCTAACCCAATTGAAAGGGGGGTGAAAAATACCACTGCCAGGAAGAGTTTATCGAGCGCAAAAAAGGCGAGGTAAAATATGGCAAGCCCGGCAGGCAGCAGCATGAAATAGTAAAACTCACGATATAAAAAAAAAGCGTTTATCATCACAAAAAGCAGTCCGCCGATATAAACCACCAGCTCTCCGTATCTGTCAATAGCCCTTATCATACTATTTTATTCGTGGTAACACCTGCCGTCTGAATGCATCTGCAAGCAAAAGAAGAAATAATGTAAATATAAAGGCTGACATTGTTGAGGCGGCAACAATAAGCGAACGTACCGGGTAACTCTTTTTCTCCGCCTCAGAGGCCTCATCTACAATGAATTTGTAGGGAATAGCACGGTTTGCGTTTATCCGGGTTTCGTCATAAACCGTTTTAAGATCGTTGAGCCTTTCATTGCGGAGAGTAAGATTGTCACGTAAACTGACGTATATGGCTCCGTAATCTGTCAGGGTTTTGAGCCGGTCGCCAAAAAACTGTATGCTGGCGGTATCGCGGTTTAGTATGGCATTGGCATAAGCGTTATTGAGAACTTCTGCCTGGGTCTCATAGTCAATCACCCCCATCTCCCCTATTATCCGCATTGAATCCTGCAGCAGTTCCACTTCCTGCTTCAAACGGCTGTACTCCTCTTCTACAATCCCGAGCGAAAGACTGGCACGCTCCATGAGCATCCGGTTAACGACCGAATCGACATATGCGGCCATATCGTTTGCCATTGACGCGGCAATTGCCGGGTCGGTATCAAGTACCTCTATCTCAATAGCCATGTATTGTGTCTTTCTTGACCGCACATTATTATTGTACTTCCTGTTCAGAGCAGTGTAGGGGAACCGGCCTTCACGGTCAATGCCGTAATGCTCCATAAGGTCGTACTTCTCAATCATCTTGTTGCGTATGGTCTCCGACTGCAATACCTGCAGTATCCGCTCCGAATCGGACTCAAGTCCGAAATTCATTATATCTCCACGCACTGCTGCAGGTCCCATAAGAGATCTTGACATGCTGGTGAAGGTTGCAGGGTAGAGTATTACACCCGACCGATACCGCGGTGTGATAAGCAGTGAAACGATTACTGAAATTATTAGTGCCGTTACGGTAACGATAACAAGGGAAACCCTTCGGCGGTAAATGAACAGCAGTAACCCGGGAGATGCAAGGTTTTTGCCGGCTTTTGATTTTTTACCCATTACTGGTGAAATTTTTTCCTGATCAATTAACTGATGACTAATTTAACCTTTTTAATTCATAAAAACTCACATCATGATGAATTTCAGCTTATTTACTCACAGAAGGATGAAAAAAATTGACTTCGTGTTTTTTACAGGATAAATGTACAATTAATTTTTTCTGGGTAAAATTTCACACAGACAGAGGAAATCTGCAATTCAATTACCCGGCAACGATAAGAAAGTAGTTCTTTTTTCCTTTCTGTACCAGTAAATATTTATTGTTGATAAGGCGTGTCCTGTCGATGGTCATATCAGGATCGGCAACCTTCTCCTTGTTAATACCCAGTCCTCCTCCCTGTACGAGCCGCCTGTATTCTCCCTTGCTTGAAAAGATCCCGGTGTCGGCCGTAACAAGTTCGCTAAGCGGATAGGGAGAATCAACGAGCGTTGGCTCAACCGAATAGTTGGGAACTCCTTCAAAAAGATCGAGAAAGCTACCCTCGTCAAGACGGGACAGTGTTTCGGCCGTTCCCTTGCCAAACAGCACCTGGGAAGCTTCAACGGCAGCTTCATAATCTTCGGCAGAATGCACCATAACCGTTACCTCCCTGGCCAGCAGCTTCTGAAGCAGTCTCTCATGAGGTGCAACGGAGTGTTTCTTTACGGCCTCACTTATCTCCCCGGGAGTAAGCAGAGTGAATATCTTAAGATATTTTTCCGCATCCTCATCCGATACGTTCAGCCAGAACTGGTAAAAGCGGTAGGGTGATGTGAGTTTCCTGTCCAGCCATACATTACCCTCTTCTGTTTTACCAAATTTACTGCCGTCCGATTTGGTTATCAGTGGACAGGTAAGGGCAAAAGCCTCACCACCGGTTTTACGTCTTATCAGTTCTGTACCGGTCACAATATTCCCCCACTGGTCGGATCCGCCCATTTGAAGCCGGCAATTTTTCTCCTGGAACAGATGCAGAAAATCATATCCCTGCACCAGCTGATAACTGAATTCGGTAAATGACAAACCGGTCTCGAGCCTTTTCTTTACCGAGTCCTTGGCCATCATATAGCTGACGGTTATATGTTTGCCGACGTCACGGATGAATTCCAGAAAACTGAACTCTTTCATCCAGTCGTAGTTATTGACCAGTTCGGCCCGGTTCTCTCCTGCTGTGAAATCCAGAAAGCGGGTAAGCTGCTTCTTGATAGCTTCCTGATTGTGACGCAGTGTCTCCACATCAAGCAGGTTCCTCTCCTCTGCCTTGCCGGAGGGGTCGCCAATCATTCCTGTTGCCCCGCCTACCAGCACAACAGGCTTATGTCCGGCACGCTGAAGATGCTTCAGCAGCATTACCGATACCAAATGGCCGATATGCAGGGAATCGGCCGTAGGGTCAATTCCTACGTAGGCCGTAGTCATTTCTTTATTAAGCTGTTCAGCAGTGCCAGGCATCATATCGTGAATCATGCCGCGCCACATGAGTTCTTCTACAAAATCCATTTCGTGTTATATATTATTCCCAAATCAACAGTTTGCTGCAAGGGGCAAATATAATCATAAATTCAATGCTCTGTAAAACGGTTCTGTTACGATATTTAAAGCAATTGTTTGTCAGTTTTAATTTTTAAAAGGTAAATTACAAAGTGCAAAAATTGGCAGTATGTTAAAAAATGTGTTACTTTATTGATTAATAATTAAATTTAAAAGTATATGAAAGGTACAGTTAAATGGTTTGATTCAAGCAAGGGGTTTGGATTTATAGTATCAGAAGAGGGAGAAGATATATTTGTTCACCATTCTGACATTTTACAGGAAGGTTTTAAGAATCTGGAAGAAGGGCAGGAAGTAACCTTCGAAAAAGCACAAGGGGAAAAAGGGGTTCAGGCAAAAGAGGTGAAAATTATTGAATAGCAGTATTTTATTTGATAACTGATACTGCCAAACTTTCAGTTCGTATATTTTACTTACCCTATTGGGATTAACCGATAATTGAATTCCTTTTATCGGGAGGGAATTTTAGACTCTGATTTCAGAGATACATGCCGCCTGTAAAAAAACCGGAAACACTTCGTTTTAACATTAAACAACCAGTCCACAGATGGAACGAAAGAGTGTTGCAGTGCTTGGTGCAGGACTTGTAGGTGGCGCCATAGCAGCTGACCTGCACAAAGATTTTGAAGTCACTGCAGTCGATATGAGCCATAGTGCCCTCGGTAAGCTTAGCCGGGATCACGGTATTAAAACCGTAAGGGCTGATATGAATGACCCGCAATCTTTGCGATCGGCAGCTAAGAATGCCGATATTGTTGTAGGGGCTCTTCCCGGTGCCATGGGATATAAAATGATTGAGGTTCTGGCTCCCGAGAAAAAGGATATCGTTGATATCTCCTTTTTTGC
>SKND01000375.1 GCA_007120695.1 Bacteroidales bacterium
AATAAAAACAAGATTGAGATGAATAATAAAGCGACTACAGCATACAGGGCTTTTATACCAATGTTAGCTCCCTTTTTAAGAATCAGGTATGATAAGAAAGCCATCACCGGAATGCTGATAAACTGCCTGGGTAATAGTATGTTGTATCGGTTTTGAATAAAGTTGAACAGTGGTTCAAAGGTCTCGGTAAATGCAATAACATAAAAAGCGACACTGATGGCCTGGGCGAAATAAAGTGTTATGCCTATTGTCGCACCTATATTCAATCCGAATGACCTCGATATAATATAGTATACTCCGCCTCCCTCGACCCTCTGGTTGGTTGCAATTTCAGAAAGAGCCAATGCAGCAGGCAGGGTTACCAGATGGCTGACAATAATTATCAGTATCACCCCCCAGAAACCAAGGTTCCCTGTTGCAAAACCAAAACGAAGGAAAAGTATGGCGCCGAGTATGGTCGCTATTGATGTGAAAAACACCGGTGCCGTCCCGAACCTTCTTGCCTTACTTGTTAATTCTGCCATTTCTGGATAATAGTAATGAAGGCGAAAATATCAAAAGTTTATGACATCTTTAGCAGTGATAAGAAAGATTCAGGAGAACAGGATTGCAGATCCTGTTCTCCTGAATCTTTTTGGATAATAATTCTGGTGGGCTTTCTCTTATAAAGTCTTTAATGCCTCAATACAAAAAAGTATTCCCGGGAGCACCGGTTCTTATGATTTAAGATTAAAATCTGAATTGAATCCGGTATATGTAGTTTCCCCGAAAGGGGTAATATCTTTAGTGTTTATCTGCTGTGAGTAGTCATCCATATTAAAGTCCCTCATAAAAGTCTGTGCCGCCTTTCTGGTTGCCAGACCAATGAAGAAAAACAGGATCAGCAGTCCGCCAAGGACAAACATCAAAATTTTTGAAGTGTCCACCTTTGCCCCCAGTGTTTTTGTCATCGCATGGAACAGCATCCAGAGCGCATAAATATTAACTGCCAGTGACAGCAAAGATCCAAGAATCGGTGTTATTGCCGCGAAGACGTTCAATAGCGCCGAAATTGGCATTATTACCATCAGTGCAGCCGTTACATGAAGTATTGGTTCGAAATCTGTTTTGCCGCTTGCTATAGCTACCAGTATCAGGATGATAACCGCACCTATAAACAATCCGATAAGGGCACCTATAATTGACCAGACAAGTGCCAGGAATCCAACCGCTCCGCCAAATGCTCCACCCATTGCACCCCCCACTGCACTTAAGCTGAGAAAACCCCATATCATATTTAAAATGCCGGCAGCCAGACCATAGAGCAATGCTTTAATAATCGGGGGACCAAAGCCCCCTTCAGTCGACATTGTACTGAAATACTCTTCCGGCTTGAGAAGTGCCTGTTTTGAATCAGCAATGAACGCGTTGAAATTGAAACCGCTGTTTTCCATAATTACCAGATTTAGGTTAGCATAAATGATTTTATAATTTACAGTGTTTAGATTTAATAAAGATAAATAAAATCAAGCTGCAATTCCAAATAATTTGACTGCTTATTGAAAACAGGTTGTCAGTCACCTAAAGAAATACCGATCCCTCTCGCTGTTTTGACCAGGTTTGAATTCTCTGTGACGAATTTATTCTTCTGTATGGCATCTATCAGCGGGATAGAGATAATATTCGGATGCCTGTATGCAACCATCTCTCCAAAACGTTCTTCCAGCACCATTTCAAATGCCTTTACACCAAACTGGGTGGCCAGGATCCTGTCATTTGCAACCGGAATACCTCCCCTCTGGAGATGCCCGAGCACTGTCTCCCTTATATCGGCTACTACCCCGGCTTTCTTCAACTCCATTTCAAGCCTCGCAGCAGCACCCCTCAGCCTGACATTGTGGTAGCCGACCTCCTCGGATTTTTCTCCTGCCTGAACACCACCTTTTGGCATGGCACCCTCTGAGATAACTATATTGGCAAAACCTTTACCTCTCGAGAACCTTGTCTCAAGTCTTGAAGCAACCTTTTCGATATCATAGGGTATCTCGGGAATAAGGCATACCTCGGCGCCCCCTGCTATTGAAGCACTCAGGGCGATCCACCCGGCATCCCTTCCCATCACCTCAAGGATAAGTATGCGGTTATGGCTGGCTGCTGTAGTCACAAGTTTGTCTACCGCCTCTGTTGCAATCTGCACTGCCGTCTGGTACCCGAAAGTGAAATCTGTAAAGGGCAGGTCGTTATCGATGGTTTTTGGCACCCCGATTATTTTCAGCCCCTTTTCATGAAAAGCCTGTGATATTCTCTGTGAACCGTCCCCTCCAATACTGATAACGGCATCAACTCCCATATACTGGAGTTTTCTCATCATCTCCTCCGACCGGTCAACCGATCCCCAGGATCCGTCAAGATTCTTTACCGGCCACTCAAAGGGTCCTCCCTTGTTTGTTGTTCCCAGGATGGTGCCGCCCCTGAAGTGGAGTCCCGATACCGCTTTTTCATCCAGCACCACTATTTCAGTCGGCTCCTTCAGCAGTCCGTCAAAAGAATTTATACTTCCTATTATCTCCCAGTCCTTTTCCCGTGCAGATCTTTTAACAATTGCCCTTATTACGGCGTTCAGTCCGGGGCAGTCGCCCCCGCCGGTTGCTACTAATACTCTCTTCATTTTTTGTTGGTTTGTTTATAGATTTTCTAATTATCCTAAAATAATTACCCTTTCGGGGAATAATAATTTTCTTATAAGCTTTAAAAAGAGTGCAAAGATAATTTTTTATATGACAGGATTCCTGCTCAATGTTAATAATTCCTTAATACTGCAGCACGGCAACTACAGGCCAGTGGTCTGAGATGAATATCCCGTTTCCGGTAACTTTATCCACCCTGTAAGAGTTGACGCCAAAAGTATCGTCGATAAAGATAAAATCAATCACCCTTGGTTCTATATCTGTCCTGAAGCCGTTAAATGTTGCATCGGCATTTGTGACAGGAGTTTTTGCAACATATTCGGCATTTACAAGTCCGTTATTGCCTTCAAAAATATCAACCATGAAGTTATAGTCATCACTGCTTTTTCTGATGTTAAAATCTCCAAGGACAACCACCGGCGCACCCCCTGCTATTTCAACGATCTTATTCGCTATAAGTTCTGCGCTGTTGAGCCTTGCCTGAACACCCCGGTGGTCGAAATGGGTATTGAAAGCATAGATTACCTTACCGTTATTTTTGTCCTCAAGAGCGGCCCAGCTTACTATCCTTGTTATGGCGGCGTCCCAGCTTCTGCTGCCGGGCACGTTGGGAGTTTCAGAAAGCCAGAACTGTCCGTGGTCCATCAGGTTGAACCTATCCTCCCGGTAGAAAACAGGTGAATACTCACCGCCGGTTTTACCGTCATCCCTGCCTGTTCCAACATAAGTGTAGCCGGGCATTATATCAATTATGTCCATCAACTGGTTGTGCAGGACCTCTTGCATGCCGGCAATATCAGGTGCGACACTGTCCATATATTCTGTGAAAAGGGGAATGCGGTTTTCCCACTGGTTAATACCATCGGCCGGGGTGTCCATTCTGATGTTGAAGGTCATTACAGTAAGCTCTGTTTGTGATGTACCGCAGGATGATGCAATCATTGAAAGAATAAATAAGGAAGAAATTACTAGTCTCATATCAAGGGATTTAAAAAGTATATTGAATTCTGTGATCGCTGTCCCCGCTATTTGCTGCGGGTTTGACGAGCAAAATAAATAATTAAAGTAAATAATCGAATACTCCTTGCAGCTTGCCGGGAGGAGCTTCAGTATTATCTGACGCTAATTTAGTAAAAATAATTCAAACCGGCAGACTGACTGAATTCTCATTACCTGCCATAAAAAAACCGCCCGGAAAAAAACCGGGCGGCCTGCACTCCAAAAACGGGACAACTACCTAATAACCCGGATTTTGGTTTAAGTTTGGATT
>SKND01000408.1 GCA_007120695.1 Bacteroidales bacterium
ATCGTTTTTTCCCAGCCGTGCAACCGCAACAGGATTAAAATAGGTAACGCCATCGCCCTGATAACTGGTAATGGGTGTAAAATATTCACCGTTAGGTTGTCCGTTTTCATCATGTTCCCATATACTCATATTAGGTGCTTTAATATAGGCCATTTCCCTAACGTTTCGGCCACCAAGTTGGCGATTTCCCTTTTGATTATTTGTGAAATAGTCGAATCTGACCTGAAAAAGCAATTTCCGTGAAAGAAAATAATCCAAATTAATACGGGTAGAAAAACGTTCTGCGGAGGTATTGATTGTTGTTCCAACATCATTTACGTATCCAAATGATGTAAAGTACCTTGTTTTATCACCCCCTCCTGAAATACTGAAATAATGGTCCTGTGTGTTTCCTATCTGTGTTAATTCACCCAACCAGTCGGTGTTGGCCGAGTAGTTGTAAAATCCGGAAAAATTTCTATCATAAGCAATTTCGGGTGGGATTTCAAATACCCCACTGCTGTTATGCCACTGTTCCAATTGCAACATGATGTATTCGTCTCCATTCAACATGGGCATACCGGGTGGTTGAACGTTTATATTGGTTTGATAGCGATAATCAAACTGTACATCTCCCCATCGCCCTCTGTGGGTTTCTATTAACAGAACCCCGTCAGCACCTCTTGAGCCATAAATGGCAGTAGCACCAGCATCCTTAAGTACTTCTATTGATTTTATATCCTGCACTGCAACGTTAATAAGGTTACCGATATCTTCGGCATCGGCAGATGCAAGATCGAAGTCCTGAGAAACCCTGAACTGAGGAATACCGTCTACAACAACAAGCGGTTGGCTATTACCCATAGAGCTCAGGCCCCTGATAACAATTTGTGAACCTGCACCGGGATCGCCGGATGCAGTCATGATATCTAACCCACTTACTCTTCCTTGCAGGGCATCGCTTGCCGATACCAAACCTCCAGTGGAAATTTCAGAAAAATCAACTTTAACGGAAGAGGTTGTCCGATCCCGCTCCTGAACATTTAAAAGGCCACCACCGGCTGTTCCTGTAGCGGTTACGGTAACTGTTTCAAGAACTAAACTTGAGGGTAAAAGTTCAATTATCATAGGTGTGGTAGAAATAGTTTCAATTTCGTAAGTTTCGTAACCCATAACATTCACCCTGACAGTATTTGAAGGATCTGATACTTCCAAAACAAAATCGCCATTTATATCACTACTTGTTCCCCGAATAATTCGGTCCTGACTATCATATTCTACTATATTGGCACCTACGATAGTAGTATTTTCCGATTTATCATAGACCCGACCTCTGATAACAGTTGGGTCCTGCGCATTTGCTGCAAAATAATTACAAAGTGTAATTATAATAAATAAAGCCGCACTAATTTTTTTCATCTTCAAACCTTAGGTTTAACAATTCCAATTTATAATACTTTATTTGGTATCCAATTCTTCTTTGAAAAGTACTTTGTCAATTTCATGAATCACAGCATTGGTGTTAATGACAGGAAAAACGTCAGCTTCTGTACTGGTATTAATCCCGGTTAAAATATTCGTAAAATCTGACTCATTAATTTCTAAGTTGTTGCCTCCATTATTATCTCTGAGTCGGATAACATCAATACCTGGCTGAATGTAAATCTGCGTAAAACGGGTGGAAAACGGTGTTGAGCTTTCATCAACACGAACTGTTTCATAATAAGCAGATTCCTTTTTCCCATCTGTAAAGATCATATTGCCTCGCACAAAATGCAGAAGTAAAACTTTTTTTAATTCATCAACAGACAATCCGTTCAGATAAGGGGCAACCTCATCAATTGCCTCATCAGATGGAACAAAAACAGTGTAAGAATCACTATCTGAAATAAAACTGTACCGAAATTGCTGATCCAGAGAAAGACCAGCTTTCTTCAATAAAGCATGAAATTTTGGATAACCTGATGAAATTCTGGTAAACATGTTGGCACTTGAAAAAGAAAACCAGTTATCAATATCGTATGTTGTTCCATTATCGGCATTCGTACTTATCACCGTGGGGAAATTAGGCATTTCCTCAGTGCCCCTAAACCCAAAAGTTGTGGTACCTGTACCTGAATATTCACCGGTTTCATTATTAACCTTTATAAAATTTCCGGCTAAATTGCGAATAAATTCTTTTCTTGCCAGGCCTTCGGGTTGACCTACGGCAATATGGTTTAGTAATAATGTTCTCAAATCGCTTTTTGCCAATTTATATTCATCGTAACTTCCAGGGCCAAGAATTTCAAAAACAGAAAATTCATCTCTAAAGCGATTGTAAACAAGAGAGGAGTCAATGGAAGTATTTAAATCCCTTTCCACAAAAAACATATAATGTTCATTTCTCCTTTTCAACGCAGGTAAAAGACCTGCCTGCTCTATGGCAAACATCACTTTTTCATAACCGCGTTGTAAATAAACAGGCCCTGTAACACTTTTAAAAGCCCTTGGTACAATAGCTTCATTGAGACCGATAAATGTACTGTTACTTCCAAATTCTTTTTGAATAATGTTAGATTGATCCAGGGTCACCAAATCTCCTTCACCATTAAAAAAACCTTTACTCAGATCGGTAGGGTAAATCGTATTAAATGACAAATACGAATTGACAATAATCTGTTTAATAAAATCAGGCGTTTGTTCAAGAGATCCCCAACCTCCCGATACTTCAATGTATTCACTTATAAAATCTTCAAAAGCCTTATTTTCCGGAGCTAATGTGCCATGATGATAGCGAATGGTTACGTTTTCAGGTAATCCGAAAGTCCCTCTTGGAGGTTGTGTTCTTTCGCTGGCAACATTAAAAACTAATTCAGGAAAGCCCAAATTAAAAAGTGAATCAACTTGTAATCCCTCCTGGGCTCCGGTTTGCCTTAAAGTCTCCTGCTGGTCATAGTTAAAAACGGGAAATTGGTTTAGTAATTCAAAAAAAGCCGAATACGAGTTAGAAGAATTATTGTCTGACAAAATTTGATATGCATTAGAAAGTGGCTCAACAACTCTGTCAACAATATATACAAAACCATTTTCTGCAAATATTTCATCGCCTTCAACCCTGGCACCCGCAAAATGAATATTGTTACCTCCGCTAAAGGGACGATCGAAATAAAACTCATAGTCTCCACCATCTAAATCATAAATATCAAAATACTCCTGAAAAAAAACGGGCATGTATTTTCGGGAATCGGTAAAAACTTTACGATGAAAATTTGTGGTGGTAGTATCTACAATCATAAAATTTTCCTGATCAGCTGTTCGTGGACCCTTACTGGCGATACCATATTTACGGTTTCCGTCACGAAGAAGTGTTTGACGTTTAAAACCAGCGGGCTGATTATTAAATCTATCAAGCGTATCTATCCAACCAAAAACATCAAGCGAACGCAACTGGTTTCTTGTCCATGGGTTTTGGAGAATATGATATGATACCAATGAATTTAATCTATGCAAGGGAATATCTTCAACATCATTGTAATTATTTTCATTCAACCAAACTTCAAACGCTTCATTGGAGGGCGCAATTACCGTATAACTACCTGATACATCAATAATGGTATCATAACCGGTTAATTCAATACAACGCGCAAAAACAGAAAGATTTGGCTCCTCCTTAATCTGGGTGTAAACTTTACCGGCAAGCCATTCAGGCCTTTTGTACTTATCGCTCTCAATATCATCGTATTGACAACTGTTGAAAATAAACAACAATAAAATTACCGGTAATAATAATATACGTTTCAGCTTAATCATACTTTGAAATTATTTAACAAGTTTATTCCTACAGATAACTCGGATAATCCCCCTTTATTTTGTTATCATGTCACGTAAAAAAGTTAAAATTAACCAGACCGTCAATAACGACGGTCTGGTTATTTAA
>SKND01000087.1 GCA_007120695.1 Bacteroidales bacterium
GTTCTTTGAAACAGAACGCCCGGAATACGTTATCCTGGCAGCGGCAAAAGTCGGCGGCATAGTTGCTAACAACACATACCGGGCCGAATTTATTTATGAAAACCTGATGATACAGAACAACGTAATTCATGCTGCCTGGAAAAATGATGTCAGGAAATTGCTGTTCCTGGGAAGCTCATGCATCTACCCGAAAGATGCTTCCCAGCCAATGAAAGAGGAATACCTGCTTACCGGCCCCCTTGAGATCACAAATGAACCATATGCTATTGCAAAAATTGCAGGCATCAAGATGTGCGAGAACTACTTCAGACAATACGGTTGTGATTTCATTTCGGTAATGCCTACTAACCTGTTTGGTCCTAATGATAATTACGATCTGGAAAAGTCACATGTACTCCCCGCCATAATCAGGAAAATGCATCTTGGTAAATGCCTTTATGAGAATAGATTTGAAGAGATAAGAAAAGATCTGGACAGGAATCCTGTTGAGGGTATTGATGGAAGCAGATCTGAACATGAAATAACCGGGGTGCTCTCAAGGTACGGAGTAAGCAGAAAAATCGGCAGCACCGGACAGAACGAAGAATCTGTAGCGGTAAAATTATGGGGAACAGGCATGGTTTACCGGGAATTCCTTCATGTTGATGACATGGCCGGGGCCTGCGTATATATGATGGAAAAGGTAAATTCGGATACGCTCTATAATGATTTGAAGCAGACACATGTTAATATAGGAACCGGTTCAGATGTCACTATTGTTGAGCTTGCAGAAATTGTAAAAGCTATAACAGGCTATAAAGGATCTGTTGAATGGGACCGTTCCAAACCTGATGGGACACCAAGAAAACAACTGGATGTAGAGCTGCTTCATAAACTGGGATGGAAACACACAATAAGCCTGGAAAAGGGTATAAGGAGTGTATACGAAAACTACATTTCAGGCAACTGATAAATGTGTGCCCCCCAATTTCCGGCAATTGATTATCTATCTGTTATGTAAATGAATTGCCGCGGTTCAATGCCGGGGATTAAGCCCATATTAACGGCCACCTGCGACAAACAAAGTTTTGATAGTCTGAAAAAACAACTTCAGATCGAGAAGCAGAGACCAGTTATCAATATAATTCAGGTCCATCAGCATCCATTTGTCAAACTTAATATCGTTCCTGTCCGGTGTAATCTGCCATGTGCAGGTTATGCCCGGCTTGACCGATAACCTTCTGATATGCCACCGCTGATACTGCTTCACTTCCGATTCGAGAGGAGGACGGGGACCGATTAGTGACATCTCGCCTCCTATTACGTTAAACAACTGGGGAAACTCATCCAGCCCGGTTTTTCTGAGAAACCTGCCGACCCTGGTTATTCTCGGATCATCCTTCATTTTGAAGGCAGGGCCGTCCGATTCATTGTTTGCTTTTAAATTTCCAAGGAGTTCCTCAGCATTTACAACCATTGTCCTGAATTTATACAGCATAAATTTCCGGCCTCTCAGTCCTACTCTTTCCTGCCTGAAGAAAACAGGTCCCCTTGAATCCAGTCTGATCAGAATGGCTAACAGCAAGAACAGAGGTGAGAGTAAAATTGCCGCTATAACTGAAAGATAAATATCCGTAATGGTTTTTATCTCCACAGGCAGGTTGAAGGAAGGAGTATCTGCCAGAGCCAGTTTTCCATTATGGTTAATCGTCTTCAGACTTAGTTGCATCGGGTCCACTGTTGAGGTGCAGGACTGTATCCGGAACATAACCCCTATCTCATCACACAATTCAACAAGTCTCCTGATCTCGCTTTCGTCATTATTTTTTTTGCAGTACAGAACCTCATCGATCACACTGCTTTCAAGAGCGTGTTTTACTTCATCAATTCCTGGATATACAGCAACATCATTCCCGAATCTGGCTGCAACCTTTTCAGAACGGGTAACTATCGAATTGATCTTGTAGCCCCATTCTTTCTGCTTTAACAGATCTTCTATGATTTTCATAAATCCGTCGTCCGCAATAACCATAACATGCCTGAGATTATGACCACTCGCCCTGTATATCTGAACTTTCCGCGTGGCAATCAACCTGATTGCAAGCGTAACAAGCATACTGATTAACACATAGGTTGCAATGAATATTACGGGAATGGCAGTCAGGTTCAACACAAACTTAAACCCAATCAGTATCACAAAAATAAAGAAGTTGCCACGGATAAAATGAATTATTATGATACCGTACCTCTGCGTCCTTGGCATTTTGGCCATTATGGTAAGCTGCGAGAGAACATACCATGAAATAATGATAAGACCCGAGAAAAATGCAAACTGCAGAGGGTTGAAATGCCAGTTGAAATTGTAGTAATTGAAATTTTGGAACAGGAACATTTTAAATTCCCTATTGTAGAAGAAAAAATCAAAATTCCTGCTCAAAAAAAGAGAAAAGTGGTATGAAAGAGGTATACAAATAATGACGGCAACAAGCTCAACTATATCCAGCAAAGCCCTGGGATCCAAATTACTGCGAATCCCCGACCTGTAAGTTTTATGTGAAAAAATACCCATATTAATAATGAGACCATGAATGAATGCGATCACTGAGATTACTGTTAATTAAAATAATATACCTGAGACTTGTGCTACCGGTTTCTTCTCAAATACCGACCAACTAATTATGCCTTTTTTTAGGGGTATTTGCTTTATCCAACATTATATGATGAAACATGGTCCTTAATTTTAGTGAAATTGTAAGGCAAAAGTAAAGCGAGATGATATATATACTTTTACATAAATATTGAAACAAATTGCATCATTCCCACATTGCTGTATATAGTAAGACTAAAAACGTGCCACAGACTAATTTAATGCTAAATGGTATAAGTTATAATAAAATTAGAATTCTTTGAAAATATTTGTCAGGCTGAATACCATGATCCAATAATTATTTATTAATCTGTTCTACATTAATAAATCAAAATTACTCTAAAAGAAGGGTTAATTGCAAAAATTACGGGAACTAAATTAATTACTTTTGATAAACCCCCAAAGCTTATGGATTAATCAAAGATAATCATTGACAAGTATCTATATCGCTAAATTTTTGACACTTATCCCTGACGGAGGCAATAATACTCAAGAATAATTAATTCATTTTAATGGGTCTGAAACAGGGTAGTTTGTTATAAAAGTATTATCAGCAGTATTATAATTACAATTACCATGACAGTCATTAATCCGCATCCCTTCGGATTTGGATAGTCATCACGTATAACCTGGCCGCTTTTCAATGGAAACTGGTTCTTGAGTGTTTAATAGCCGAAATTGAAAGATAAACACTTTACATTACGGCATAACCCTTATAAAAGTTACAAACATGCCGGAATTGGACTGAGCACATTTTCTGATCCTGTCAGCCGGTCAATAGCCAAATATACATTAAATTTTTTCTGAATAAATTATAAAATCCACTGACCAAAGTATGCAAAACTTACGACACGTCAATTTCTCATCGAATCAATATCACTACAATATGGTGAAAATAGCATAAGAAATAGACCTTTAGGTCAAAATTCCGGATATTCTAATATTGCCGGTTTACGGGTTTTTGTACATTCGCAATCACATATTATCTTTGAGGGTCTTTAATAAAATTCCTGATGAACAACAAAACTGGTATAAAAGGCAATAACGGAAACAGAAACAGAAAAAGGTCCTGGAAAGAGAAAGTTTACGAGGTAATTTTTGAGGCCGACACCCTTCCGGGCAAAATTTTTGACGAGATCCTTTTGGTTATGATAGTTTTAAGTATTACGGTAGTGATGCTTGAAAGTATTGCAGAGATAAGATCTTCATACGGACCATTTCTTTACGGTGCCGAGTGGTTCTTCACCATTGCCTTTACAATAGA
>SKND01000179.1 GCA_007120695.1 Bacteroidales bacterium
GCGGGTCAGCAGATCAGTTGAAAAGTTCACTGCGATCCACCACCTTTACCAGTGAGCCCTCATTGAGAGTACGTGCAATGGCACTGTAAGGGGCTACTACTACCACATCTTCGGAGTCGAGCCCGTCGATGATCTCAATATAGTTATTATCCTGTATACCCGTTTTTACCTTTCTGAAGTTCACCTTATTTTCGGGCCCCACTACAAATACGATCTCCTGCATGGTAGTGCCTGTAGCTGTTTGCCTGCCTGTACTCTCGGTACCGGTAGTTCCCTGGTTGCTGCTTTCACCGTTATTTGTTCCTGCATCAGCCAGCAGCAGTGAATCTGACCTCATGGTTACTGCCTGTATTGGAATTGTCAGAATATTTGATTTTGTATTGGTCTGAATATCAACAGTTGCCGACATTCCAGGAAGGAAGGGAAATCTTCCGGCCGGGGTATCCGGCAGCAGGTGCTCGTATGATTCGCGCAGGATAAGAATTTTGACATCAAAATTTGTAATCTGGTCAGCTCCCACATTCGCAACATTCGCAGAATTGGCAATCTCGGTAACCACGCCCCTGAAGTCTTGTCCCATATAGGCATCCACCTCAATTATTGCCGTATCGCTTTTCTTGACCCTTACAATATCATTTTCGTTCACCGCTACAAGGACCTCCATAAGATCCAGGTTGGCTATTGTCATCATCTCGGTACCTGTCATCTGGGCCGTTCCTACAACCCTTTCACCCTGTTCTACATTCAGCCTTGATACTGTACCGCTCATAGGCGAATATATTGTTGTACGCCTGAGATTCTCTTCAGCCTCATTAAGAGATGCTGCTGCCGATTTGACCGAGAAATCGGCCGACTGAACCGATTGGCTGGCTGCCTCTACTTCTGCCTGTGCCACCCGGTAGTTTGATCTGGCTGTTTCATATTCGGCATCTGATATTGTTTGCTGATCATAAAGCCTCTGGTTCCGGTTGTAGTTTCTCTCTGCCTGTTCATACTGTGCTTCCACCTGTGCAAGGCGTGCCTTAGCATTGGCAAGCTGTGCCTTTGCTGAATTTACTGCAGCTTCGGCCCGGTCTCTCATAGATATGTAGGTCTCCGGATTGATTCTCAGAAGCAGCTGGCCACTCACCACCTGGTCGCCTTCGGCTACAAACAGTTCGACAATCTCCCCCGAAACGTCCGGGCTTATCTTGACTTCGGTCTGGGGCCTTATCTTGCCGTTTGCCGTTATGGTTTCTACTACAGTACGTAATTCCGCCCGTTCGGTGGCAACACTTATCTCGAGGTCCTTTCCGAACCAGCCGGCTTGTTTTCCTATTATCGCGAGAATGATCATTGCTACTGCTGCAATGATCAGGTATCTCATATTTTTCTTTGACATCACTTTTGAATAAGGTTATCTGTAATTATTATCTGCTGGTTTATAAAATACTATTCTTTGTTTAAAAGCTGATATTGTCATCCCTTCCGGTATTTCTGTCACAAGCTTATCTGGTTTCCCAGGTAGAACTCAAGAATATTGGTCTTGAATATATACTGGTATTTGGCTGTAAGAAGTTCAGAGCGTGTCATTGTCAGCTGGTTCAGCGACTGGTTGAATTCCACCGTGGTAACCATTCCGACCTCAAACCGCTGGGAAGTATGCCGGAACGACTCCTCTATCGATTCAAGTGCTTTTTCTGTTGCCAGGTATTCTTCGTGTGCTGCTATTACGTCGGCATAAGCCTGCTGGATCTCCTGGTAAAGCTGATTTTTTGTGCGCTGCATGCTGTATTCAGCATTCAGCACTCCTATCCTGGCATTTGAGATGGCAGTGTTCACCTGCCATGAGTTGAATATTGGAATAGAAAGCCCCAGCGAAATAGTAGTCCTCTTGTTATTGCTTAATTGATCCTCGAAAGAGGGTGTCTCAAGATCTGATCTCGGACCTGATGTGATTTCCTGGTAGCCGCTTCCATAGTTTCCCGACAGTACGAGCCGGGGACTGCGGTTACCTTTTGCTATTTTGAGTCCGGTCTCCGAGCTGGCAAGCTGTAATTCAGCACTCCTTATCTGTGGCTGGTTTCCGAGAGCCGCCTCATATACGGGCTCCACCTCATACGCGGGCCTTACGATCGGGATATGGTCAAAATTTGGTATCTCAATACTGAAATCATCCATTGCAGGAAGTTCCAGTAACTGTGTGAGTGTTAGATAGGAGAGGGTCAGCTGGTTTCTGGCATTTACCACTCTCAGGTTTTCTGAAGCTTCCTGTGCGAGGATCTCGAGCAGGTTACCCTGTGGCAGGCTGCCGGCTTCTACCAGTTTTCTTGTCCGATCAACCTGCTGCTGTGTTATGCTGAGCTGATTTTCGGCAATACCCAGCAACTCCTTATTGAAAAGTATCTGCAGGTAAGCAGAAGCTATATTAAGTGAAATATCGTTTTTCAGTTTATCCAGATCTTCCAGGCTGGCCATCAGGTTCAGATCATTCTGCTTTATGTTGTTCGTTAACTGGAAACCGTTGAAGAGTGTAAGCTGGGTACTTGTATTGAAGCTTAACGACCTGGTGTTCTGATCCTCATAAATGTTTGTTGAAAAGTCCAGCGATCTTCCGTAGTTGAAACTCTGCTGGGAGTTTGCATTAAGGCTGGGAAGACGGGCCATCCGCGACTGGTACAGGGTGTTCTCACTAACCTGGGTGTTGAGCTCCTGCTGCCTGATCATGATGTTATTGTCAAGCGCATAATTGATGCACCGATCGAGTGACCAAACCTCCTGCGCTTTCGCTGCCGGATAGCTCAGCAGGACTATTGCCGCAAACAGCAATGTGTTCCTAATTGTTTTGTTAAAATACATATCAGATTATTATTATATTCATTTTTGACCGGGGCATTGAAGAGTGGGCAGTTCCTGGTAATGCCACCGGAAAATAAACCCGGATTCTTAAAATAGTACCAAAGATAAATAAATAACAGAATTATCGGGAATATGCATCCTCTTTTTTTGTTAAAACTATCTTTACTTTTTATTATTTAACATTTTGAGTTTATTTTGCTAAGGTTTTTGATATAACAACAATGATAGTCCTGAAGGGAAAATGAGTAAAAAGGTAAAAAGCTACCCGTATATTGGTGACGTGGCCTATGTTAAAAGCCGCCGTGCCAGAAGACTTACACTTTCTGTTAGACCCGGAAGAGGTATAAGGATGACAATTCCATGGTACTCTGCATGGAGGGATGCAGAGGCTTTTTTGATGAGAAACATGGATTGGCTGAAAGAAAAGGTTACACAGGCGCGTCGCTGGGAAGAGACAATAAAAGGTTCCAAAAACGAAACAGAACTCGTTGCCCTTAGAGAAAAATTACGAGGGCTCGCCTTGGCGTATCTGCCTCTCCGCACTCAGCAGCTTGCCGGGGAGCACGGATTCTCCTATCGTCGTGTCAGCATCCGTGCCAGCCGAACCAGGTGGGGGAGTTGTTCGGCGGTCAACAATATCAACCTGAGCCTTTATCTTATGCAATTGCCCTCTCACCTGATTGACTATGTCATTCTGCACGAACTTGTTCATACAGTTCATAAAAATCACGGACCGGATTTCTGGCAGCTGCTCGGTCAAAAAACCGGACAGGCCAGGGAACTTGCTGCCGAGATGAAGAAGTACCGGATAAAGGTTTAATTAAAAAAAAATATAGATTCCGCCTAATACCTAAATGGCTTTGCCCCGGGGCAGGTATCACCCTGCTTAAACAATTGTGCTACAGAGGCATGAGCTATTCCTTGTACTGTAGTCACCCCTTTTACTGATAAGCTTAACCATACAAAGGTGATGAATCTCACCATGTTTTTTATAACCATCCGTTAGCTTTGTGCGTATATCATATCAGATTGACTGTTCGTCACAGA
>SKND01000212.1 GCA_007120695.1 Bacteroidales bacterium
ATCTACAAGAAACCTGTTGCCAACTACCCTTTCTTCCCGGTAACAACCATGATAGGCATAAAACTCCATATTCTCAATCTGGATCACTCCCATTATTTCAGTTTTATCAAAAAATGTTCAGTCCGGCCTTACTTAGCCTTCTGCAAAATTTTAATCCAAAGAAACCTGGTAAACGAGAAACTTAATTACTCTTTAACAGGCAAAGTGCCCATTACAGATCTTTCAGGAACAATCCTGCAGCCCCTGATCCTCAAAAATAGTCAAACCCCGCGGATTTACGTTGCATTATAAAAAAATAAGTCCCAATCCTGTCACCTTCCGCTTTTCCCATTAATTATACATCTGACTAACATTACAAAAATAACTGAATAAGGCAAGTGTAATTGATAGAGTAATTTTTTCATGCGTCTTTGTGTAATTTCACGCAGAAAAAATTGACCTGCGGTCGATTTTGCATGCCATGGTCAGTGCGTTTTACAATTTAAATCAGATGCAAAATTTAACGTATATTTGTAATCTTTTGAAGGAATTTAATATTTTTCGCCCTGTACCGGCTACCATAAAAGGATAATACAAATAACTGAAATATAATTAATCTGCACTAATGACAAACGGGAATTTCCCCGATAAGGGAAAAAAAGAAGAAGAACGTTCACTCAATTTTATTGAGCAGATCATTACCGAAGATATAAAATCAGGAAAGAACGAAGGCCGGGTGCATACCCGTTTTCCGCCAGAGCCAAACGGATACCTGCATATAGGGCATGCAAAGTCAATATGCCTGAATTACGGACTGGCCAATAAGTTTAAAGGGCTGTATAATTTACGATTTGACGATACTAATCCCCTTACGGAAGAAGTCGAATATGTTGACTCTATTATGGAGGATGTCCGCTGGCTGGGATTTGACTGGGAAGACCGGCTTTATTATGCTTCAGACTATTTTGAGCAGCTCTGCCAGTGGGCAGAAAAGCTAATCATGAAAGGGAAAGCTTACGTTTGTGAGCTGAGTTCAGAGGAGATAGCGGCTCACAAAGGATCTCCAACCAGGCCGGGAAAAGACAGTCCTTTCAGAAATCGCCCGGTGGATGAGAATCTCGATCAGTTCAGGAGGATGAGAAAGGGCGAATTCAAAGAGGGTGAAAAAGTACTCAGGGCCAAAATAGATATGTCATCTCCCAACATGCACATGCGTGACCCGATAGTCTACAGGATCATCCATGCACATCATCACCGCACCGGAGATAAGTGGTGTATTTATCCCACTTACGATTATGCTCACGGACAATCCGATTCAATTGAAGAGATAACGCACTCAATCTGCACCCTTGAGTTTGAAGTCCACCGACCTTTATACGACTGGTTCATTCGTGAACTGGAAATATTTCCAAGCAGACAGATTGAGTTCGCAAGGCTGAACCTGAGCTACACGATAATGAGCAAGCGAAAGCTGCTGCAGCTGGTCAGGGAGGGGCATGTTTCGGGATGGACAGATCCGCGGATGCCCACAATAAGCGGACTGAGAAGAAGGGGCTATACACCTGAATCGATAAGATTTTTTGCCGACCGGATAGGGGTTGCCAAGAGGGACAATGTTATTGACGTGGCGCTTTTGGAACACAGTGTCAGGGAAGACCTGAATAAAATTGCCACAAGGGTGATGGCAGTTCTCCATCCTGTCAAACTGGTCATAACCAACTATCCTGAAGATAAATCAGAAGAAGTTGATGCAGTGGTAAACCCCGAAATGCCTGAACTGGGCAGGAGAAAAGTACCTTTTTCGCGTGAGATACTAATTGAGAAAGATGACTTTATGGAAGATCCGCCCAAAAAATTCTTCAGGCTGGCTCCCGGTCGCGAGGTAAGGCTCAAGTATGCCTACATAATAAAATGTGAAGAGGTTGTAAAAAACGATGCGGGAGAAATAACCGAAATCCGCTGTACCTACGACCCACTGACAAGAAGTGGTTTACCTGATGCCAACCGTAAGGTCAAGAGCACTATCCACTGGGTTTCAGCTCCGCATGCAAATGAAGTTGAGGTAAGATTGTTCGATCGTCTTTTCCTGAAGGAAGATCCCGACGAGGCTGAGGAGGGTAAAGATTTCAAATCCAATCTCAATCCCGATTCACTTAAAGTGACTAAGGGACATGTATCATCGGGCATTGAGAATGCATCACCACTGGATAAGTTTCAGTTTGAACGTCTGGGTTACTTTTGTGTTGATGAGGACTCAACACCCGGCCGGCTGATCTTCAACCGGACTGTCACCCTGAGGGATGCCTGGGCAAGGATGGGGAAAAATCAGCTATAAAAAAGTGCTGAGACATAACTTACCACATCTGAGGTATCCCTTATATTCCCGGAATCACCACGGCTGAGTAACTTTATGCCGTATTCAGGGTCAATCCCTGAGCAGTATTCCATAAGGGTCATTATAGGTCCGTAACCGCAAACGGAAATATTGTTTACCATGATCGTCCTGTATACCTGCAAGGTATTCCTGGCAATAATTTCCTTAAGAACAATATCATCCATCTCCCTGGCTTCTGTTCTTGAAACAAAATGCGAAAAATCAGATGAAGCTATAAGCATGATGTTGCGATTCTGATTTTTTGCGGCAGAGAGTATTTTGCCTGCTACCTCACAGCACGCCTGATAGCTCTGATCAAGCATGTTCAGGCTGACTAATTTAACGGTGCCGGGAAAATAATGCAGGATAAATGGCACAATTACTTCAGCAGAATGCTCTCTTTCCTGAGCAGATGACGAAAACGGGAGGTCTAGCTCTGAACCAAGTTCCATATCGGTTTCAATAATGCCGTTTGGAAGCTCCCAGTAATGATGGGCGTCAATTGAGAAGCGGGGACCGGCACCATAATGGTTAGGGTGAACTATAATAACCGTATCGGGAGCAAAACCGGACCGGTTCACCTCCTCGAAAAACCCGGCCGTCTGCCGGCCACAATATACCATCCCGGCATGAGGTACTATCCCACCGATTATGTTGCCTGAAAAGGTATCAGTACTTTTTTCCGTATTTGCCTGGAGTGAAAGACTTTCGATCAGGGAGGTGAGCCTGTCACCACTGGCAGGATAAAACATCCCTGCAACACCCGGAGACCTTATGTTTGTTTTTGCGGTGCCCATAAATTTGAAATTATTAACCCTGCACACACGTTACTCTTGCAAGTTAGTAAAAACAGGAATGTAAAAAAAACTTGTCAGAGACCAATCTCACATGTTATTTTTTTGTACTTTTAAAAGTTTTCGCCAGATGAGATACTGGCCATTTTCTCTTCTGCAAAAAAGCCAGAACTTTGTCTTTATATATTATCCGAAACCCTGACATAAAGAAGCAGCCACTGCGTTTTTCCAGCAAAAAATAAGAGTAGAGATCCGTAATTATAATTAAACTTGAAACCATGAAATCCAAATCATCAATTAATCGCAATTTGTCGTTCCTGCTGATTTTTTTCTTTATTTCTGCATGTTACAGTTGTGGCATGAATACTGACAGCAGGGAATATTACCAGCTAAAGGTTTACAACTTCAGTGACATGTCACAGGAAGACCGCCTGGATAATTACCTCAGGGATGCCTACCTCCCGGCTCTTCACCGTTCAGGAATAAATACCGTGGGTGTATTCAAACCGGCTCCTGATAGTGAAGATCACGGTAAGAAGATATACGTGCTGATTCCTTTCCGGTCAATGGACCAGTTCGTGCAACTGGAAAGTTTGCTTGAAAAAGATCAGCAATATAAAACGGCAGGTAAGGATTATATTGAAGCCAGCTTTGATGACCCTCCATATGACAGAATTGAAAGTACTCTGATGAGGGCTTTCATAGATATGCCAAAATTACATGTGCCCGGCCACACCACACCTCCCGGAGAAAGAATATACGAGATGAGAAGCTACGAGGCTGCAACGGAAGATCTTTATAAAAGAAAAGTACATATGTTCAACCAGGGTGGTGAAATTGATATATTTGATAAACTGAACTTTAATGCAGTATTCTACGGTGAGGTGCTGAGCGGCAGTACAATGCCAAACCTGATTTATATGACCACATTCCCCGACAGGAAAACCAGGGATGAATACTGGAGTATCTTCAGGGTTGATCCGGACTGGGAGGTTTTGAGGGATGTGGAATACTATGCCAACACTGTTTCAAAAAATATTACATTGTTCCTGTATCCTGCAAACTACTCAGATATCTAAGAGTATTTTGGGTAATTTTATCAACTGTTATGCTGTAAGTGTCATTCAGGGTTAGCCGCCTTTTTCAATTTCTTACCGCTATGGCCCTGCCGCAATACCTGCAACTACCTCCAGGATCAAGGCCTGAAGCATCAACCCTGTATCCGGATCTTTTAATTACTGTATGTCTGCAAAGCGGACAATCAGTGTTGTTTACTGCCGACCCGGCCGGCATATTTCCGGTATACACAAAATGCAGCCTCTTTTTTGCTATTTGGTAAAAACTCTCAATCAAACTTACCGGTGTTGGTGGATTATCCATTCTCCACGAAGGAAAATACCGGGATATATGGAGCACCGTCGCCTCACCCAGCTCTCCGGCAATCCATTCTGTCATCGCCGCAAACTCCTCCTCATTATCATTGAGCCCGGGAATTAAAAGAAACGTAATCTCCAGATGTGCTTGGCTTCTTGCTATGACCTTTAAATTCTCTTTTACCGGTTTAAGTGTTCCGCCAGCTATATCTTTGTAAAAATTTGCATCGAACGATTTAAGATCAATATTGAATGCATCGGTCACTTCAAGCAGTTTTTCAAGAGGCCCCGGATTTATATATCCGTTGCTCACAACTACATTTTTCAGATTATTTTCCGCCGCCCTCATGGCTATGTCATACATATACTCAAAAAAAACAACAGGCTCGTTGTATGTATAGGCAATGCCGATATTGGAAGGAGATCGCTGCGCTTCCCGGACAACTGTTTCCGGCGAAGTGTAAGGGATACCCGACAAACTATGAGGCTCAGACTGTGAAATCGTGTGGTTCTGGCAAAAACCGCAGCTGAAATTACATCCAAGGGTTCCGATTGAGAGGATCTCCCTTTCGGGGAAAAAATGGTAGAGGGGCTTTTTCTCTATTGGGTCTATGGCTATCGATACCGGTAATCCATAGGTGCCAGAAAAAAGTAAGCCTCCTATGTTTAAGCGGACATTGCATATTCCCCGACCACCTTCCTCTATTCGGCAAAAGTGGGGGCACAACAGGCATCTGACCTTTTTATCCCCGCCTTTTTCATAATAATCTGCCTCATGCATCAAACCGGTCATTTAATTCTACTTATACACTATACTCTTAGATAACAGTCAGGATGGGTAAAATATTCTGACTTGTTCAAATTTAATGAAACGATACCGGAATAATTGCTATCCCTAATATTGATCTATCTGGCATAATCTTTTCAACAAACCGCGATATTTGTGTAAATCTGCCTTATTCATGTTAATTATAAATTTTCTAAACCGGTTAAGTAATTAATATCCGGTTGATAGCACTCATTGCCTCTTAAAAGATAATCCAAATCACCACATTGAAAGAAACCAAATAGTCCGGAATACTTACAAATACTTAGTAAAAGCAAATATTAACATAAACAAGCAGATCCCATACATAAAATCCGGATCATCAAAAATGTGTGAATTATTTTTTACAGCCGTTCGCAATATGCTGGGCAGGAGGCTTATCCTGCCATTATTTTTCATGTTTACACTCCAGTTGTTGTGGGGGCAGGATCAAACCATAATAGTTGCACCCGGAGATAATATCACTGTTTGCAGCAATTCAATCGTAGTGCAAATTAATGCCGGAAATCCCGGTCAGGGAAATCAGGACACAAATCCGTGGAACTGTATTGAGGGTGATTGCGAAAATGTTGAAATCGATCCCGAAATCAGCACAGAGAGGCAGGTTGCCGGTATTAGTTTCCTCGCACCAGGTACATATACCATCCAATATACAGCGACTAATGGTAACCAATTCACTTTTGTAATTACAAAAGCTACCCCTCCGGTACCTATTCTTCTTGATCCCGGACCAATGTGCGGGAATCCGAGTGTAGTGCTTGAGTTGTCTGGTTATGACGGGGATTATGAATACGACCTGTACCATGACGGAAATAAGGTGGAGTTCCCCGATGTAAATGAGACCGGAACCAGTATATCATGGACAGTTACAAATGCCGGCGAATATTACATATTAATAAGCCGCTCAGAGGCAAACTACTTCTGCACATTTTCAACTAACACGGTGAATGTTGTGGTTGGTGACTTTCCTGCAGTATATGAGGTGAGCACCCCTGTGGGCAATGATTTTTGTGCAGGATTAACCACTGTTCTGCAGCTCGACCAGTCAGAAAGCGGTTCATTCTACCTGGTTTACCGCGGCGATGATCCGGTACCGGGCACATACAAAGCCGGATCAGGTGGTAATCCGGTTACATGGAACATTGGGCAGCCCGGAACATACAGGGTAAAGGCTTTTGCATCAACGGGCTGTGAATTATTCATGGACGGTGAGGCGACAATATATGAACTTGACAACCCTCTCAGGTTTCCATTGACGCCACAGTCATCAAGCCTCTGCTTTGGTTCAGGAACCCAGGTGGAACTAAGCCTGACAGATTCGGAAATTGATACTGAATATACACTCCTGAGAAACGACTCTGAACTTGCCGGGAGCGATCAAACGGGTAACGGCGATCCTGTAAGCTGGAATACCGGCAATGCCGGCATCTATAAGGTAAAGGCTACCGGTGCTAACGGCTGTACTGCCATGATGAGCAACGATGCTGTGGTTACTGCTATTCAGCAGTTCAGTCTCAGCGCCTCTGCTGTCTATTACTGTGAGGGGGATGACGGTGTTAACCTTACTCTCAACGGGTCACAAACAGGTGTAAACTACAGGCTTATAAGAACGGTTGGTGGTACCGAAACACATATTGGTTCAATTGCGGGGTCGGGTAACCAGCTGGTATGGAACAACATGCAATATGGCACCTACAGGGTCGACGCCGTGAAAGATGGGGTAACCTGCTCCTCAAATCAGGTGGATATTGAGATGGTTTCTTTCGACACTGGTGTAGTGGATGAAGTATCTCCAATCTGTAAAGGCGAGTCCGTTCAACTAAATGCATCCGGCGGTGAATTTTATCAATGGGAACCGGCTACAGGGCTCAATGAAACAACAATCTCCAACCCGGAAGCGTCACCTGAAGCCACAACTATCTATTCTGTTAAGGTAACCGATGAAAAAGGATGCTCGGTTACAGAACATGTTACCGTCACGGTCAACTCCCTGCCGGAAGCAGACGCAGGAAACGATGCAACAATCTGCGCAGGTGAAACTGTGCAGCTACATGCTCTTGAAGGTGACGGCTACTGGTACCAGTGGAAACCGGATGCCGATCTTTCCGACCCAACAGTGCCCAATCCTGTTGCCTCTCCCTCCGAAACCACACCCTATGAGCTGACAGTAACAAACACTGAAGGCTGCAAGGCAACCGACCATGTAACGGTTACCGTTAATCCCCTCCCAACAGTCAACGCCGGGGCTGATAAGGTTATATGTGAAGGCGAAACAGCCACACTGCAGGTTAAGGGTAATGCCGCAGGCTATCTTTGGAGTACCGGCGAAACAGGGCAAACTATTTCAGTCAGTCCCGCCAGCACCCAAATTTACACTGTTACCGGCACAAGCACACTGGGTTGTTCTGCGACCGATGAGGTGGAGGTTGCTATATCACCCCTGCCGGAGGAGTTTTCCGTAACCGTAACCGGAGGGGGTGAGTTTTGTGAAGATCAGGCCGGTGTGGAAATAGGTCTTACCGGTTCGGAAGACGGTATAACCTATAACCTGATGCTTAACGGAACAGTAATCCAGTCGAAGGATGGAACCGACGAAGCACTATCCTTTGGTGTTAAAATACAGGAAGGAACCTATACCGTTAAAGCGGTAAGAACCAATCCTCACTGTGAGATTGTCATGGCTGGACAAGCGGTGGTTACAAAAAACCGTTTACCAGGAACAGCCCAGCAAATTACGGTAAGCCCGTCAACCAACGTTTGCCCCGACACCGGCGTTACTCTCTCAGTGGCCGAAATCAACCGGGCCGACAGGTATATATGGGACCTGCCGGATGGTACAATAATAACCGGTGGTGAAGAGACAAATTCCTTAACAGTCAGGTTCTCCGAAGGTACAGGCACTGCAGAAATTACTGTCAGGGGCGAAAACGACTGCGGAATGGGACAACTTTCCCCTGTCCGCACAATCACGGTGCGCGAACTGCCTGATCCGGCCGATCCGGTAACCGGCATCCAGGATATTTGTGAAGGGGATATAAATATAC
This sequence comes from Bacteroidales bacterium, assembly GCA_007120695.1. Lineage (GTDB taxonomy): Bacteria > Bacteroidota > Bacteroidia > Bacteroidales > PUMT01 > PXAP01. Next base: position 8,391 of record SKND01000212.1, read on the forward strand.
GATTCAGCACACCGCTGGTCAGCAATGCCACCAGTTACCACTGGACCCTGCCTTCAGGGGCGGTTATTACTGGAACCCAGACAACATCAACAGAAAGGGTTATTTATGCAGACTTCCCTGTTGGCAGCTCGTCGGGACACGTCACGGTCACTCCCGTGAACAGTTGCGGCGACGGAGTCTCTTCAGAGCTGGAGGTTACTGTAACCAGGCTGCCGGGACTAGAGATTAATGCCCCTTCCGGGGAACTGGACTGCTCAGGTAACACCATTACACTCAGCGCATCTTCGCTTGATGATGTAACCTGGTTATGGGCAGCTTATGATGGTGGCAGGATCCTGGAAGGCCATGATTCCCCGCAGCCGGAAATTGATATGCCGGGAACCTACCGGGTAACAGCTAGAAAGGCAGGTTCAGCATGCAGCATAGCCGACGTGGTGGTAATCACAAGGAACGAAGAGTCGCCCGAGGGTGTTGCGATAAGCAAGACAGCAGATATGATAACCTGCACAACAGACGAGATAACCCTTACCGCCTCATCCACAAGCTCCTTTAACATAGCCTGGGAATGGACGGCAACTGAAGGCGGCAAAATTGTTGGTTACAGCGGCGGTAACCCTGCAAGACCGTTAATCGACAGGGGAGGCAGGTATACGGTAACGGCTACAAATACAGAAACACAGTGCAAATCCGCCCCCGTATCAGTATATATCAATGAAGATACCGAATCTCCCGACCTGAGTGGCATGAATATTCTTGTTTCAGGAGATATATCCTGCCTGAACAAGAGTGTTACCCTGTCGGCCGATAAGCCGCTGAGTGTTTATGCCGGCTTTGTATGGGAATCTTCTGAAGGTAATATAACCGATCCCCTTTCGGAGAATCCCCTGGTTGATGCCCCGGGGATATACAAACTTGTGGTAACCGGCTCAAACGGCTGTACCAGCGAAAAACCGGCAGAGGTTTTAAATGATGAGAGGGTACCGGTCCTGTGGATTGATCCTCCGGCTGAATTAAACTGCGCGGTTTCTGAAATAGAGCTTACGGCAACCGTGGTGCCTGCGGCTGCCACATACCAATGGTTCAAAGATGAAGTTGCTGTTGGAGTGCCTGATGAACCGCTTACTGTCAGTATGGCAGGCACTTATACGCTGGCGGGAACACATCCCGAAAGCGGCTGCACCGCAACCGGGGAGGTAACGGTTATTGAAAACACTACGGTTCCCTCCGCCGTTGTTGAAAACGATCCGGGGCTTATAACATGTGACAATCTCTCTTCACGAATTGAAGTCACCACAAGTGCAGCTAACCCGGCATTCCAATGGTACAATCCATCAGGATCACTTATGGGGGGATCTACCACGGCGGTGATTGATGTGACGGAGCCGGGTGAATACAGGGTAAGGGTAACCGACCTGGATAACCACTGTTCTTCCGAAAAAATTATCGAAATCAATGCTGATCTGACACCTCCGGGGAGCGCTATAACAGCCGATGAACCGGGTGTGATAACCTGTGGTAATGAAATTGAGGGCATATACCTCAGGGGTACCTCATCTGCAACAGGGGTTACCTGGAGCTGGGAAACACCGGACGGTAATATTTTATCGGGAGCCGGCTCTGCAAATGCAAGGATAAACAGCGGGGGAATATACAACCTGAAGGTGACAGATCCTGATAACGGTTGTGTATCCACCTCACAGATAACTGTTTCAGAAGATAAAACTCCTCCTTTCATACAGGGTTTCATAAATAACCCTGCAAGCCTTAGCTGCAAAACCAGCGAGGTAAGGCTGGCAGGAAATGCTTCGGGTGCATCGCTGCAATGGACAGGTCCTTCAGGAGCAACGATAAGTAATCCCGATGGCGAAGAAACATGGGTGGATACTCCGGGTACCTACCGGCTCACTGCTACAGACAATATTAACGGATGTTCATCTTTCAGGGAGGTTGAAGTGGCAATGCTGACCGATCTGCCTGAGGCGGTTGAGATCCTGCCATTTGAAAACCTGGTATGCAACAACACCACCACTGTGCTTGAAGCAACCTCATCTACCGGGAATGTCACTTTCAGATGGGAAGCGGTTGATGGTGGAGATATACTCTCCGATCCGGAACATGAAAGGATAACTGTGGGCTCGGCAGGGACCTATGCAGTATTTGCCATCCACCCTGACTCCGGCTGTGAGGTTGAACGGACGGTAACGGTGAACTATATTTCCACTGTGCCGGTAATCAGCTTCGACAAGAGTCTTCCGCGGAAGATAACATGCAACAACCTGGATACAGGTGTCGAGCTAAAAGCCGACGTATCGCCCGAAGGCTCAACACTTCTGTGGAGCGGTCCGGGTTCGGTTGACAATGCCGGTACCAGCAACCCCACTGTATACAAAGAAGGCATCTATACCCTGACAGCGTGGCATCCAAATACCGGTTGTGAAACCAGTCGTACAATAGAGGTGGGCAGCGACATGACCCCTCCGTCTATTTCCTCTTTCGATGTACAGGGAACGGTAACCTGCAGTACACCTGCAATAACCGTTATACCGGAACTGGCTGAAGGCAGTTGGGAATTCCAGTGGGTAACGGCATCACCTGGTGCACAAATCCAGGGATCCGCAATCAGCAAGCAGGTAGTGGTTACCGCCGGCGGCAGCTATTCACTTACCGTAACCGACCTGGCCAACGGATGCAGTACTACCGAAACTGTTGTTGTAGATGAGAATAAAACGGTACCGCACATCATTGTCGATGGCGAACCCGGAGATATAACATGCAGGGATGGGGGACTGGCTCAGTTGTATGGTCTCAGCACCACAACGGGCGTTGTTTTATCGTGGGATGGCCCCGGCAATATTATTGACGGATCGACAGAGACTCCCTGGGTGGACCTTCCCGGTGATTACTCACTTACAGTAACAAATCCGCTGAACGGATGCAGCGCCAGCGCAACGGTAACCGTTGGAGAAAACAGGGTGCCACCCGCAGAACCGCAAATTTCAACTCCTCAGGAGCTTACATGCGACAGGGAATGGACCGTGCTGGAAGTATCGCCCGAACATGACGGTGTTGATTACAAATGGACAACAACCGGTCCGGGCACAATCCTGAACAGCGAATTACCCACCGCTTCGGTTAACGAACCCGGTACCTACAGGGTAACCGCAACCGACCGTATTAATGGTTGTAGCAGCTATAATACTGTTGATGTAAGCAGGAACAGCACCCTGGCAGATGTATCGATCAGCGGCGGACCGTATGTTCTGACTTGTGAAACAACGGCAATAACAATGGCAGGTGCCAGCACAGAGGGAACCGATCCTGAGTGGACAACCCTGGGAGGGCATATTGTTTCGGGCCGTACGGAGATGAATGCCGTTATCTCTGCCCCTGGTGAGTACACGCTTACAGTGCGCCATCCGGTAACCGGTTGTCCTTCTTCAGCTTCAGTAACTGTAACCCGCTCTGAAAATGTGCCCGGAATATATGTAACCAGTTATCCTGGCAGGATAACATTTAACAATTCAACAGTGACCCTGGAGGGGTACCCCACAGATGCCGGCCATACTTACGGCTGGTCGACCGCTGATGGATATATTCAGTCAGGCGCTGCTACCCATAATCCTGTTGTTAATATGCCGGGGACTTATATAATTACTGTTACCGATCCGGAAACAGGTTGTACCACTACTGCCGGAATTGTAGTTGAAGAGGATAAATCAACTGCGGAATTTGTAATAGACACCCCGGCGCAGTTTACCTGCATAACCGGGCAGGTGCAGCTAAATGCCACTGTAACATCGGGCGACAATGATGTGGAATATTTGTGGGCCACATCAGGAGGGGGTACGATAATTCCCGGCGAAGAAACTGTACGCAACCCGCGGATTTCGAGCCCGGGTACCTATACGCTTAGTGTTACGAAAAACCTGAACGGGTGTAGCGCCAGCAAACCGGTCACCGTTATAGAAAACAAGACAAAACCACATATATCGGTTGACGAAAACCCGCCTATGCTGACTTGCGAAAGAACAGAGGTAGTCCTTTCAGGAAATTCAGATACCGACGGGGCAGCATTCTGGTGGACAAGCGATGATGGTCATACGGTAATTAATCCGGGTTCAAGGTATCCCAGGGTCCACAATCCGGGCTGGTACACACTTACGGTAACCCATTCTGAAACAGGTTGCACTGATTCAAGGAAGGTTGAGGTCCTTCTTAATACCGGTTTTCCGCATATTCATATTGAACCGGGTAACCACACCCTTACCTGCAATAACCCCTCAATCAGTTTGGAGGGATCATCCAGTACAGAAAATGTAAGTTATGTATGGACCGGTGCGGGAGGTCAGTTTGTTGGCGATAGCAGGATCATTAATGTTTCACTGCCCGGCAACTATACCCTGACGGTTACAAAAAATGCCACCGGCTGTACCTCAACGGCATCCGTAACAGTTGACGAAGATACAGAGCCTGCAGCGCCGCCGGTTGCACAAGATGCATATTCCTGTTACGGAGCTGCACCTTCAACACTTGAGGCTACAGGAGAGAATATAAGGTGGTACAGCCACAGCAACCTAATACCGGAAAACCTGATCAGTACGGGACCAACATATACACCGGTGGTTACCGAACCGGGTACCTATTATTATTATGTGACTCAAACAGGCGCCAACGGCTGCGAAAGCACCGCCAGGCAGGTCAGCTACACAATCCGCAACCTTCCGGATGCCCCGGCGGGGACAGGGATAGAAACCTGCTTTGGCAGTGCCAATCCACAGCTCAGGGCAACGGGAACAGATATCAGATGGTACGAAAGTCCCGGAGGCCCTGTACTGGCAACAGGCAATTACTATACTTCCGTTCAGACTGCACCGGGCACATATATGTATTACGCAAGCCAGACTGATGAATATGGTTGTGAAAGCAGGCTCACAGAGATCACTTTCATAATCCGTCCCAGACCTGAGGCACCAGTAGTTACGAATACACCGGCAGAGAGCTGCAAAGGCGGACTCAACCCGGCATTTACGGCAACAGGCAAAAACCTGAGATGGTATGGCAGTTCCACTGCCGCCAGCCCGCTCTACAGCGGCAGTGAATTTACCCCGGCGGCAGTAAATCCGGGCATGTACACTTACTGGGTATCGCAGACAAGTGATTATGGATGTGAGAGTGAGCGGTCGGTAGCCGGGTTACAGATTCATGATTTGCCGGAAAAATTCAATGTAACAGGTGGTGGAACATTTTGCGAGAAC
>SKND01000308.1 GCA_007120695.1 Bacteroidales bacterium
ACACAGTAATCCGAAAAACCTGTCAAACCCCTGTAATGACGGCGATCCTTCCGAGTCAGGAGGACCCAGTCCCCATTTACCGAATGCTCCTGTTGTGTACCCGGCTTCCTGCAGTATTTTCGGGAAAGTGACCGTTCCGTACTGCAACGGATACTGTCCTATTGGCATGATCTCTTTGTTGCCGCGGATCGGTGCATGACCGGAATGCAAACCGGTCATCAGTACCGCCCTGGCAGGAGCACAAACGGTGCTGCCAGAATAGTGACTGGTAAAACGCATACCTTCTTCAGCCATCCTGTCCAGGTTGGGAGTCATAATATTTTTCTGCCCAAAACTACCAAGATCTCCGTATCCAAGATCGTCAGCAAGAATATAAATTATATTGGGCTTTTCAGTTTCAGGTGGAGTGTCATTGTTTGCTGTTCCGCATCCCCCTGAAAAAATGCCTAAGAGAATGGCTGCTCCAGGCAGAGTTGATTCAAAACTGATGTTTTTCATAAAATCCTCCATATTTTTGATGTTATATTTTCTAAAATCTTTGCATTAAGGAAACTTTTAAAGGGCTATGGGAGCAGTTTCAAAATCCCTGTCACCTTTTTTAAACTCTTCCAGCAATTCCATCATTTGTTCAACTTTTTGAGGATTAGCATCTCTCAGGTTCCGGTTCTCCCGGAAATCATTTTCAAGATCATACAATTCCACATTATCGTCATCCCTGTCTACCAGCAACTTCCATTGTCCGTCCCTTACAGCATAGGTTCTGTTGGTTTTCCAGTACAAAGTCCTGCTCCCGGTAACAGCCTGCTGACCGGTCAGCATGGGCCATATGTTCCGGCCATCCAGATCAGGCCTCAGGCCTTCCTCAATACCGCTCAAATAACAAACTGTCGGCAGCCAGTCAGAGATATGGACAGGAAAATCAAATACTCCAGGTTCCAGTTGTCCCGGCCAGTTTATCAAGGCAGGTACCCGGATGCCTCCTTCATATAAACCACCTTTCCATCCCCGTAAGGGGTAATTATTGCCCAGTACAATATGTGGTTTATCTGCATAATTCCCGTGATATTCAGTCTCACTGTGCCAGCTAAACTGACCGCCATTATCACTTATAAATATGATCAGGGTATTTTCACGTTTGCCTGTCCTCTCCAGAGCATCAATGATCTTTCCAATTCCATCATCCATATGAGTGACGCTGGCCGCAAACAACCGTCGTGAAGGATGCATTAGGGGAACATCATCATACACAGACATCCACTCATCGGGCTCATCCAGAGGGAAATGCGGCACATGGTGGGCTACATACAAGAAGAATGGTTCTTCGCGGTCTTCCTCAATAACTCTTATAGCTTCGGCTGTAATAAGGTCGGTAACATGAGTCCCACTTTCATCAAGGTACTGATCGTTACGGTGCCATGATCTCCGGTCGGTTAACTCAGTCTCGGTTTTATATTCATGAGTGTAAGGATCAATCTGGCCATCAAAATAACCATATGATGACTGAAAACCATATTTTAAAGGAGTATATGGAGGCGAACCCATATGCCATTTTCCGTCTATAGCCGTAAAATAGCCGTGGTTACTAAGAATGGAAGGCAGAGTGGGATCACCCAGGTCAATTACCTCTCCGTATGCAGGCCCTAATACCCCGTATCTGCTGGCATAAAGACCTGTCATAAGACTCACCCGGCTGGGTGTACAGGTAGGCATTACATAATGCTGACTCATCATTATTCCAGTTTTTGCCAGCATATCAATATTTGGTGTTCTGACATCCGAACCATGGTAACCCACATCAGCCCACCCCAGGTCATCGGGCAATATAATTAAGATATTGGGTTTCTCCGGAACAGTGTTCTCTGTAGCCTTATCCTCCTGGCAACCAAATGGCAACACTATTAAGCCGGCCATTGACAGGCCAATTAATCTGGGGTTATCGAGTTTCATCTTTGTAAATTAGGTTAATCAAGTTAATATTAGATTAATTATGTTTATATCCAGAACTCTGCCAATGTTACCTTTCCTATTTAGCAATATTGCGGAATAATATCTCTGGTGTATGTCATCCTATATTAATTATCTGTTCTTAACATACATCATAACCCTGGTTCCGTATTCGCCCCAGCCTTCCAATTTGCCGTTAAGCCAAAGCACCCCGGCAGAAGGTTCAGTATCATCAAGGACTACCGGGATGACAACAGTGGTATTTCTTCCCTTATCCGAAATCATTTCAATCCGGTCCCAGCTTTTTCCTTCGTCCCCGGTTTCCATGCAAACAACCTTCGAAAGATCATCATCCGGAGATATGCTTTCGGCCACATATACCATTTCGGGATTATCAGGATCAATCGCTATTGCATAGTTTTTCCTTTCGGGTTTATTATCCCATCCCCTGGCAAGCTTTGCCACATGATGAAATTGCCATTTACCATGATCATCCGGGGTGGACCAGTATCCGTCATGCAACGCAGAATTACCAGGCGGAACAGATTCCTGGACGGCAAAAGCCACATATGGTTTGCCATTTCTATCCGCTACAATATCACTCCACAAGGCCCTTTTACTTTCATTACCATCTGACTTCCAGTTCCATATCTCATCAAAATATTCTGTTTTGTAAACAGGAACGTCATCCAGATTGAATGATCGGTTACCATCAGAACGGAAGAACGCTTCCTCTTTAACATTGAATCGCACATAATAGATACCCTCGACCATACCAATATCATTCCCTGCAAGCGGTTCATTCCAGCCCACACGCAAAGTGACAAAATGAATATCGTCACCCTGCATATAAGTCCTTGTATAACATCGATTCCCGGAAAGGCCCTTTCCCAGCCCCCAAAGATTATAATATTCTATCCACGTATCGCCGCCATCCGGCGACTTCCACATCACAGTCTCCCTGAGAACATTATCACGTAATGCATTAATTACAAGGTAAACCTCGCCGGAGGCTGGATTGACCATCGGATAATACTGTCTTCCCTGCACTATATCACCTTCAAGGCTACTCTCTTTAAGTTCTCCGAATTCCAATACGGAATAGGGATGAGTGCTTACTTTCCACGCTATGTTATTTTCAGAATAGCCGTCCCTGTCAAGGAAAACCTGGATCCGGCCATCGGGCCTTATCATAAGTGGATTGGCCGAATGCAAATCACTATGGCCCTGCCATATATTGTTTCTTTTTATTTCTCCGGTTTTTAAATCATATGATCCGACCCAGGTGGATCCTTCCCCGTCAAGGTAAGAAAAGAAAAGCATATCCCGGGCAATATAGGCAAACCTCCCGGCATAGCCCCAGCTACCGTCATCTGTCAGTTCTGTAATGTTGACCTGAGTCTTCCGTTCATTTCCATAAAAAGTACAACCGCAGGTTATCAGAACCAGAAAAATAAAGGCCGGCAATACTACTAAGTTAATCAGACATCTCATTCAGATAAGAGTTTGTGCGTGAACTATTTCCTTCGAAGGCAGCTTTTTGGATCAACGAAGGCATAACCCCTGACTAATCCTGGACTCGGACAGTAATTCCCGCTAAAAATATAAAATCAAAACTATCCGTCTGTAAAATAATTGAAAAAAACGAAATAATATCTTTTCCGGAATTCCGACGCGGGTCCCTTTTCTAATCAAACAAACCGGTGTTGCCTTTTTCCCAAAGCGGCATCAGGTTTTCGATTATATCAGGGTTGCCGGCTGCAACATTCTCAGTTTCATTCGGATCATGATTATGATCATACAGTTCGATAACCGGCTCTTGTTCCCTGAAATACCTTGTCAGCCGGTACCTTTCAGAACGTAAAGAAATACCATTCCTAAAGTACCCGTATGCTGCATCTTCCCATTCA
>SKND01000195.1 GCA_007120695.1 Bacteroidales bacterium
AACTGGGTGAATAATTCCTTGGCCGGGGTGCTATACATTATGATCCCGACAAGGTTAAATATATTTGCTCCTATAAAACAGTATAAAAGGATTAAAAGTTCGTGTTTTTTCCGGGAAGCTTTTATTACAGTGTCTTTTAACATTATCTGATATATTAGATGTTAATTTTATTATTATCCAGTGATCAATAAATTTCCAAAAAAGCATTACATGGCAAGCCCTTCAGGCCAGTAAACAATCTCATTCCTGTGCATGGCGTTGAATCCCATAAGAGTGGCAACCGAAGAATAGAATCCCTGTTGTGTTATGTAGCTGTCCACCCTGTTGTTCCTTACATCAGAAACAAACGCTTCCATTTGCATCTTAGTGCCATCATTGTCAAGCACTTCATCAATTATCCAGTTTCCTTTGCGGCTTACTGCATCATCGGGCACCCAGCTAGCTCCTCCTACAGGAATTGCATCAAAGAGCTTATGTTCAAGATGATTGATCAATGACAGCATTCCGGGTGCAGGAGGCGGAAACTCTTCCCACATCTTACCCAGCTCAAGCTCCATGGTGCCTTTAGGTCCCTGGACCTGCACTTCAAGGCCATATTGTTTATTGCTGATAAGTGAGTCGTAAACCAAATGTGAATTATTGGGATACTTATAAACCAGGTTTACATTATCATATACTTCCCTTCCGTCTTTCCAGTGGTTTATACTGCCTGAACCCCAGACATATTCCGGATACTGGTCATATATCTGGTTTGCTACCTGAATGTGATGGGAGGCCAGCTCGGTCATCAGTCCGCAGCTATATTCATGATACATCCGCCAGTTGATCTTTCTTTCAAAATCAGGTGACGGAACAGGCCGCCTCCAGTCATTATTTCTGTGCCAGTAGGCCCTTATCTGGGTAATATCGCCAAGCTTACCCTCTTTGATCATTTTATAGGCCTGATGGTACTTGATATTGAACATTCTCTGATGTCCGACATATAAAATTTTACCAGTATTTTGATGGGCCTTAACCATTTCGTTGCAATCTTCTATAGTCCGGGCCATACTTTTTTCACAAAATACATGCAAGCCTGCATTCATCGAATCAATTGTAGGCCCAACATGCTTATGCAAAGGAGTAGCAATAACCACGGCATCAAGCTGTTCTTTTTCCAGCATTTGACGATAATCAACATAACCTTTTGCCTGGGGACCAACAGCCTCAAGGGCATTTGCCAGATGTGGTTCATAATCATCACAAACGCATTTAATTTCCATATTGGGAATATCTTTAAGCATGAGATACAGGTACATTCCCCGTGATCCCATACCAATCATTCCAATCCTCACTGTCTTATCTGAATTCTCCTGTGCATTAAGTCCCTGAAGCCAGGGCATACTACCTATAATAACCGAAGATCCTGCAATTAAACTAAATGTCTTTAAAAAATCCCTTCTATTAACAGATTCGTTCATTTTTATTGTTTTAAGAATATACTATTTTTGATTTGTATGATGCGTCGTACTCAATAATAACAACTTTATATCCCGGAAAATTATCCATTATGGCATCCCTCTCATCCTCAGGGGCGCACAAAAGGGCTGTTGACAGCACTTCGGTAACAAGACCCTTTTCACCTGCCACGGCAGATTGCCTGAAACTTTTTACCGGCTCGGCAGTTTTCGGATTCAGAATATGTCCGGTGCCATACTTTTTTAAGTTTTGGGGAGTGATTCCTGATACCGACAGAAACTGATCTTTTAAATCCTGCACATAAACATTCACCTCTGGCTTAAACATATCTGTTATAGCTGTTTTCCAGGAATCTCCAAACGGATGACTGCCTATTGCCAAAATTGAACTCTCTCCAAAACTAATAAATCCTGTATTGACCGTCTTTTTGTTAAGAACCGTTTTAACTATGTCCAAAGCAGCGCCCTTTCCAAAAGCTCCGCTATCTAAAGATATAAATGGCGATCCAAATTCAACCGACAAATTTTCTCTGTTGGTTTTAAGAAACTTAATCCCGGTATTTTCAAGAAGATGTTTTATCTGTTCATCATCGCCGGGATGAAATGCTTCCTTATTTCTCTCAAATTCAAGTATCTTACCTATTGTAAAATCAAAATAACACCTGGTTTTTTCAGATAATCCGGCAAGTTCCTCTATCATCCAAAATATATCCGGATCAATGATTACGGGTTTGGATGCTGCTTCCCGGTTTAGTTCTGAGAAAACTGAATTATCATTGTAATTACTTATCTTATCTTCAATATCTGTCAATTGTTCCTTTATCACTGCAAGCAACTGATCTGCAAAATAATCATCGATCCCAGGGAGGACAATATCCATTCTTGTACCCATTGAAAACAGGTTGCGATAAGTAGCTGAAGGCATATAGTGATCTGATTATTTGGAGGGCTAAAATAATATTTTTTCCTAATATCTCAGCAAAAAACCGGGTTAATCAAGGCAGACGCAAGACAGGTGTGGCATTTAGCAACCTTTGCGCAAAAGTGCGTATTTGCCTTGTTCATTATTTGATTTTAGAATATGTTTGTAATGATCTTAGACCCATAGCAAAAAAGTTATCAAAACAAATCAATTGAGTATGGATAGAGGAGATAATTCTCCAAAACAATTAGTCCTTATCTTCCTGACTTCCGCGGTTTAAGTTTTAGCTCCGCTCTGTAACCCTTATTTTTATTGAAATAAAATTTCAAAGTGGTTTGTAGTGCCTAATATAGTATTTATATTGCTTCTTATTAAGCTTTTTCCTATATTTGCAGCATGTTTGTACGTGTAAAAACATCTCCAAATTCCCCCAAAAAGGCTGTTCAGATCGTTGAAAGCTTTCGCCAGGATAACAAGGTGCGGCAACGCATTCTGCGCCATGTTGGTACTACTCTGAATGATAAGGAGTTAAAGGCGATGAAGGATCTGGCCGAACACATCAAAACACAAATGGAGCTTGATAGTCAACCCGGTCTGTTTTCAGCAGAGCAAATTGCCGAGTTGGCCATTGAAGCCCGAAACAGGACTAATGAAGATCCTCTGCATGTTGATTTAAAGAAGCTCCGCGAACAAAATCGCATTATCGTTGGCATACACGAAGTATACGGTAAGGTTTACAATGAACTTGGTTTTGACAAGGTTATTTCCAATCCCAGGCGTAAGCCTGCGGCAGTAAAGAATTTATTCCACATGGTCATGGGGCGCATTGCCAACCCTGCCAGTAAGATGGCAACAGTATCCGATCTATCCGAAAACTTTGGTATTGAACTTTCCCTGGATTCGATTTACCGGATGATGGATTTGCTTGATGAAAAAGTAACAAGCCAAATACAGTCATTCTCTTATCAAGCAGCCAGGGAGATATTTCAGTCACCCATACGCGTTGTTTTTTATGATTGCACCACTCTTTATTTTGAGTCATTTAAAGAGGTTGATCTCAAAGAAAATGGGTATAGCAAGGACATGAAGTTTAACCAGCCCCAGGTGTTATTGGCATTATTGGTAACAGATCACGGGCTTCCTATAGGTTATGATGTTTTCCCGGGTTCACAATACGAGGGTCATACCCTGCGTCATGCGATAGAAAAGATCGAAAAAACCTATCAAATTAAGGATATTGTCTTTGTGGCCTACAGTGCCATGTTTAGCGATGATAATATGAAGCTGCTGGAGAGTCTGGGTAAAAGATACATCGTTGGAGCCAGGCTGAAGAATTTATCGGCAAAGATGCAAGAGAAAATATTGGAAAAGAAAGGGTTTACAAACCTGAGAAAAGCCGGGGAAGATGAGTACAGCGTTAAAGAGCTGGCATTGAATGGACGTAGATTGATTGTCAGT
>SKND01000401.1 GCA_007120695.1 Bacteroidales bacterium
AGTTTCATTGAGAGCCTGGTATCATGATGCAAAAACAGCAGAATGGAAAAACTCAAATGAGTTGAAAAACCAATATAAAAATGCAAGCATTGTCGGAGACGGAAGAGTAGTTTTCAATATAAAAGGCAATGACTACAGATTAGTTGTTGCGATTGATTATGAATTCCAGGTGATTTTCATAAGATTCATTGGAACTCACAAACAATACCATAAAATTGACGCCAAAACGATTTGATTATGAATATTCGACCAATAAAAACAGAACAAGATTACAATACTGCCATAAGCAGGATTGAGGAATTGTGGGGAGCAAAAAAAGATAGCCCTGAAGGTGATGAATTAGACTTATTAGTGACCTTAGTTGAATTTTACGAGATGAAACATTACCCCATAGCACCGCCTGACCCGATCGATGCGATTAAATTCCGTATGGAGCAAATGGGAATGACGAATGCTGATATGGTAAAATATCTCGGCAGTCAGAGTCGAGTAAGTGAAGTTCTTAACAGAAAGAGAAGGCTGTCTTTGGGTATGATAAAATCACTTAACAAAGGATTAAAGATACCAGCAGAGATTTTATTAGCCTGATTGCCTTAAAAATCAACGTGCTACAACATTTGCATATATTTAATGCAGGGGGATGTGTTGTATTTAACCTTTATCTCCCGCAAAATATTTTGTAACGGTAGACAGTAACGCAATTAACTTGCTTAGCCAGAAACCGACGGCGGTTTAAACATGTCGTTATAACCCTTCTGAATACTAAAATGGTTGCCCGATCGTTATAAATGTGTTACATTGTAATACAACTAATCAACTCGCTATGAAATCAACTCTATCTATACGTATCGATCAAGACTTGGGCCAACTCCTGGAAAAAGCTGCCAAACGAACAGGTCGTCCTAAAAGTGAATTGGTCAGAGACGCACTACGGCGACAGTTATCCATTCAATCTTTTCAGCAAGTTCGCGATCGTATTTTGCCATTTGCCGAATCACAGGGGTTGCTTACTGATGAAGATGTCTGGCGCGAAATTTCATGAAAGTTTTCGCCGACACCAACTTCCTTGTCAGCGCTTTTGCCACACGCGGATTGAGTACTGACGTATTCCAGCTTGTTTTGGCCGAGCATCAATTGATGACCGGAGAATTTGTACTTAATGAACTTGCATGTGTTCTGACAGAGAAGCTGAATGTTCCGGAACGTATTGTCAGGGATGCGGAAGACTTACTTCGACGATATCATATAGAACCCCTTCCCGACCAACCTTCCGAAGTCCAGGTCAGAGATGAAGATGATCGATGGGTACTGGAGTCTGCATTAAGAGCTAAGGCCGATGTATTGATTACCGGAGACAAAGATCTTTTGGATATCTCAAAACAATTACCACAACTGAATATTGTAACACCAAGGGAGTTTTGGGAGCTTGTACAAAAGTGAGTCCGGGCTATGACAATCAATGGTATCCGGGTGGTATAGGGAGTAAAATTCCCAAATTTGAAATGATTATAACCCTGTTTACTGACATAACTGAATTGGACTAAAAATAAATCCATGTACACCTGGGTGCCCGTTCACAAGGCTGTTGCTCAGAAACTGCCGGTTAGTTAGCTTGCTTAGCCAGAAACCGGCGGCTGAAAAAAGTAGTTATGTGACAAAGAAAAGAGAGCTGATATGCCAAAGAAAAAGAAAAGCAGAAAGAAAGATTAATGTACCTGACGATAAATCAAATACCACATAACAACTGCACACAGCGGATGGTACTGTGAGTCGCTGCTTATGCTGAGTGTTTATTAAAACTGATGAACTGAAAGTTAACTGGAAAGGAACTGTAAAGGGCGTTCAGCCCAGAATTCGTTTGATGCGATCATACGACCAGCGTTCGCATACGTATCTTGGTTATGTGCTCATTATAGATGGGGTTCTTGAAGGAGAACACCGTGAGTTCATAGTCGCTATTGGGAAGGCAGCTCAGGTCAGGCATGGTTTCCAGTCAGAAGATCAGGTTGAGGGAATGTCTGAACCCGTGCCGGATGAGCGAATGGAAATAGCCAATGTATATAAGACAAGCAAATTGCAGATTCTGGAACGATATCCAGGTAAGGCTGCAGATCCTCCTCCATGGCATGGAGCTGTTCCCTGGCTTGAAATATATCGCCGGCGCGGGCACCGGAGACTCGCTGCCAGAACCTATGATCTGAAGTGCATCAGTTGTATATGGGCTTGCAGAATGCCGGTTGAAATGATAATCGATCATTGGAATCCATCTCAAAAGAGATACAGATTCGAGACCTTTTGCTATGGTCCTAAATCATGTTCATTTTATAGTTCCGGTCCTACACGCAAAGTACCAGGACGTCGTAGAATGACCTGGGAGGAGGAAGACTGGATAGATGAGGAGTCGACAGCTCATAGATCTTTAGATGAGTGAAAAAAAGTAAAGCATCTGAAACCGGTTCTGTTCGCGATTGATAAGGTTTCGGCCGGTTCGTTCAACATAACTTGCGCTGGCTCGCTTTATTCTTCCTGAATCCCATAGGTCAGGCAAGGCCGAAAACGGCTAGTTGCTCTCCTGTTTCTTTGTCGGAGAAGGGTAGTGTTACATTTTGTGTGTCTTGGGGGGCGTTTCTGCCTGATCAGAGAAAGTGGGCCTGCGGTATTTGAGAAGCGTTCTCTTCCCCGAAAGGGAAGTAGTTCTTATGTGTCAAGTAGTTTGCGCAAAATACCTGACATTTGAAAATGATTTCCTGCAGCTTTGAAGTGGATATATTGCAGATAATTTCTGTAACTGCTAAGTAACTGGCTTAATGTTGGTTGCTTCATAAGTTCAAATTATTTTGCTTCTTTGTAAGTGGTTTAACTTCTGCTATAAAATAATCAACTGTATGAAAAGTAAATATGCTATAAATTACACGGAATGCGGCTATCTCATGAAAAATACTTCACCCTGTCCCGGCTCCAAAACAGTGCCGGCTTGCAAATGTTGTGGTTTTAGTCCGCTCACCTGAGATGGTTTGTTGGGTTATTTTATCGGGGATGGCAGATGCATTCTTCCAGGGCTGTATGAGGCTAAATCACAAATAATTTTTTATAACTTGTATGAAAATTGAACCCCCGGTTTAATGTTTAAGAAAATATTTAGCTGATTGAATCCAATCAAATCTTAAATGGGACCGACCAGGCGAAGCTGTGAAAGAACTGGTTTATGTAACATAAAGGAGCGACCTATACAAGCAAGGATAAATTTGCTATTTAACTCATAATAAACAACTAACTAAAAAAATTCAACTGAGATTAGGTTGCCATGCGAAGCAACAATTGCAATTTACGTTAGTACACCTAATCTTATGTTATAGGGCTTAACAATTTTTTAAAGTTAATCGAAAAGGGCTAACTTTATCTGCATCATATTTTAATATTTCATGGATTTATGACAACCATATATGTTGACACATCTGTTTTTGGTGGCAAATTCGATGAGGAATTTGGATACTGGACTCAAAGATTCTTTGACCGAGCACTTCAAGGCAACATAATACTACTCAAATCAGATGTAGTTGATGATGAATTAGCTGGCTCTCCAAAATTTGTTCGGGAGTTTGTCGATTCTCTTCCGGGTACTATGATCCAGCATGTTGAACTATCTGAAGAAACTATCTTGTTAGCGGATCAATACATTGCTGAGAAAGTGGTAGGAGAATCCAGCAGAGCAGATTGTTTCCACATTGCTATTGCCACCATTCAGAAAGTTGATCTACTTGTAAGCTGGAACTTTAAACACATAGTAAATATTGAAAAGATTCATGGCTATAATGCTGTGAA
>SKND01000119.1 GCA_007120695.1 Bacteroidales bacterium
ATCCCCCTGGTTTTGTTGACCATCGGTCGATTTCACATGCAATATACTGTTCATTTGGCAATATTTTCCCGATGTGAAATTCATGTCTTTTTGTGTCACTCAGTGACATGGGGATTCATAATCAATAATTTTAATTTTTACATTTGTATTTAATCATAAAATATTGCCATGTGATGATCCGGTTCCTTTTTTGAGCTTCCAGCCTTGCAAATAACATCTTTCAATTACCAATTGTTCAGTTAAAGGTGTAACGTATACCGGCGTAAAACATTCGTCCCATGAACGGACCCCAGATCATGGAAGAATCGAAATAGCTCCCGAAAGGATCATCTGCTGCGATAATGGGATTCTGCTGTTTAAAATTTGTAAGGTTTTCTCCGCCGAAATAGATATCCATATTCCTGAATCTTCTTGTAATCTGTGCATGCAAAATATAATATACCGGGGAGTATTCCGGCTGCTGATACTCACCGGGGCTTCTGCTGGTATCAGGTATGCGGCCGGGCCCATTAAGCTGGTTGGTCATATCAATCTTCCATTTTTCATAACGGGTTGCATATGACAGGGTCAGCAGTCCCTTATAACGGCTTGTAAGCGGAGCCTCCATCAGTTTACCGCCAATAGTTGTTTTCACATCATCCATCCTGTATGCAGTAAAGATCTCAAAACCGTCAAAAGGCTGAATGGTGAGGTCGGTCTGGAAAGAGTTGGAATATGATTTCCCGTCCAGATTATAAAACACAACCCTGTTTACGCTCTGGTCAAGATCGGCAATTACCTGGTTTATAAAATCCGTCCTGTAGAAATCAGCGCTCCATGTAATATTCCTTTCCTCAGTGACAGGAAAGACATGAGTATAGTTCAGTCCGTAGTTCCAGGCTTCCTCGGCCCTGAACTCTTCAGCAAATACAAGCTGCCTTGAACTGGCCATTATGGATGAATGCTCGGAAAATACATTGGCGGTGCGGAAACCTTTGCCGGCCGATCCCCTGAGGGTTCCGTTTTCATTGATCTGGTAGCGGAAATGGATGCGCGGGGTGATAAACCAATCGTGCATGTTGTGGTGGTCTGCACGCAGTCCGAGGATCAGCGTGAACGTCTCGGGCAGGGTATATGTATACTCTCCGAAAATTCCGGGCACAGATTCTGTGCGGTTAAGCAGGGTGTTGTTAAACAACTCGCTGTACTCATCCAGCTGGTAGCTTATCCCGGTATTGATACGGTGACTGGTACTGCCCAGGATGGACTGGTAAACGATATTCGAATAGAGGCTGTTTTGTTTCCCGCTGTAGTTGTTCAGTCCGAAAAAGGAGTTCTGGTCGTAGTAAGTTCCAACAAGCATAAATCCGATGCTTGATTCAAGGGTATTGGGCAGAAAGAAACCAGCTTTCATAAAGCCCTGGAGTCTCGTGGTTTCAATTTCCGAACCATAGGCATTGGTGGTTCCCCTGTCTGTTGCGCGATCAAAAAATGTTTGTCCGCCATACCTGTTATCATTAAGCACATGTACCCCGAACTGTACATGACGCTTGTGGTCCACCTCATGGTTCCAGCGGTTCATCAGGTTGATCTGGGTTCCAAGCGGCACATCAAGAAAGGAGTTGCCGTTATGATCGATTTTCATCTGCTGGGTGGAAACATGTCCAAGCAGCATGGTGCTCCATGTCTCATCAATTTCAATAGCCGAGTTCATATTGGCTTCAAGCCTGCCCTCTGAGTTGGCAAAAAGATTTAAAAAGAGGGTTTCTGACCGCTGGGGCTTTTTATATTCAATGTTTATCTGTCCTGTCGTAGACTCGTATCCGTTAAGCACAGATGAGGATCCTTTGGATATCTGGATTGACTCCATCCATGTGCCCGGTATATAGGTGAGTCCGTAAGAGGATGACAATCCCCTGATGCCAGGAAGGTTCTCAAACATAAGCTGTGAATAAACTCCCGCCAGTCCGAGCATCTGGATGCGTTTTGCACCTGAAACGGCATCGGAATAACCGACATCTACTGTTGCACTGTTTTCAAAACTTTCTGAGAGGTTACAGCAGGCCAGGCTTTGCAGTCCGTTGATGGTAATAACCTCTGTTTTGGCCGGCTGTATGGCAGATATAAAGCTGCCGCCCAATCTGCGGCGCACCGTTACCTCTTCAAGCTGCACATTTTCTGTTAGAAGTATTTCAATATAGGTCTTGCCCGGAGGTATGGCAATTGTATCTGCTGTATAGCCTGTATAGCTTATCACCAGCTGCAGGACTTCTGTCGTATTTGGTTTGTGCAGGTCAAAATGACCATTTTCATCGCTTGTCCCGCCCTGGGTGGTCCCCGCCCATTGGAGCGAAGCGTATGGAAGTGTTTGTATTTCCTGTTTTCCGTTACTTTCAACCGTTGCCCTGACAATACCCTTTAAATGCTCATGAGCCTGGAGGCTGCTGCCCAAAGCAGCCGTTTCATCATACCGGGGATATTCATTTGCCTGCATGTTGCCAAAAATTAACAAGGCAAACATTGTTGTGATAAAGGTTTTTGATTTATATGAAAACATGATACGCTTATTTTTAATGTGAAACAAAAATTTATATAACCTGCTTTTTAAAATGCAGATTATTATCACAGAAAAAAACAGAGAGATCACAACAGAAGGATACGGTTGAAAAAGGTAAGCTTTCTGCCTGATAGTAAGGGAGGGGGATCAATGTATTCTGCCGGCGAAAGATCGTCACTGTTGCCGGCTGCCTTCATAATATCGAGCCCTGAGGCTGACTGCAGTAAATTATAACTTATTTGAATGGCCGGCTGATCTGTTTTGACAAAATTGTCTTCAACCGCAATATACAGAACAGTATTTGAACAGCATTCAGGCATTTCATCCGGCACGGAGCATTTAAATGTATCCCTTTTGGCGTTAACGCAGCACTTATCTGTTTCAGAACCGGGATTATTACCTGCGGGATTGCCGCAGCAACTTGTTTCATCATGCATGTGGGCATGATGGTCACAGGGTTCTCCGGTAAGCGGTGCGAAAAAAAATAGACCGGTAATGTCTTCAGAGCTGCAATAATGAATGGTTAGGTAAATGCCGGTTGAGGAGATCAGGAATAATCCTGCAACTAATATCAGTGCGATATGTCTGATTTTTTTTTTCACTTTTACCGGAATTATCTCTTAAAGACTAACTTCTGTCTTGATTTACATCGCAAATATAATTTATAATAATTCTAAACAAAAAATATTCTCAAAATTTAACAATTTTGAAGAACCGCAGATGCGATGCATAAATCAATCGCTGTTGTTATTTTAATGTTATCCGGCTGCCCTTTGACCAGATGGATCCTGTGGCCTGCAGATTCGACCAGTGTGGCTTCATCAGTAAAGGTAGGTTTGTAAGGCTGCCCGAACGCTTCAATGAGCTGGTCCGTTTGAAAAACCTGTGGTGTTTGCACCAGTCTGAACCTGGAACGATCGGCCCTTGTATTCTTCTCCCCTTCAAGCTCTCTTATTGATTCCGACAGTTCAACTACCGGTACTGCATTACCCATTATGGCGGCTGTATCAAAACAAGTTCTTATAAGAGCATTGCTAACCAGCGGTCTAACTCCGTCATGAACAGCAACGAGTGCGCCGTGCTCAACACCAGCCATTGCATTTTTGACTGAGTGATGACGTGTTTTTCCGCCCTCAACAATTTCATGAGGGATGTTAAACTTGTGTTTTTTACAAAGGGTCTGCCAGTATTTAAACTGATCCTGCGGAAGAACAACGATAATTTCCATTTCCGGGTTATACTGATGGAAAGCCCTGATTGTCCTGATCAACACCGGATGTTCATTCAGTAATAGAAACTGTTTGGGAATATCGGAGTTCATTCTTTTGCCGGATCCACCGGCTACAATTATTGCAACCTGCTTCATATCGCATTAATTTTGTAGCAGCCCATTATCCCTGTATATTGACATACCTGATTATCTATGTCTGATGGTAAATATAGAAGATTATTATGAAAAACATATATTATGTCTTATAACATCTGTTTTTTCTCATATCACTGTAACGAATTCCTGTTTTTGTCGTCATATAATCAGAACGACATAAAAACCCGTTATTATGGAAGCACTCGATCAATTAATAATCAATGAGGAGCGTAAAATAGATCACCTGATGCAGATACGCAATAAACCTGCAGCAGAGAGAGAAATGGAAGGCGCAACGAATAGCTTCGGCAAGGCAGAGGATATTGATTATGGTATCGAAAAGGCCTATGAGCAACTGGCAATATATAAGATCAGAAAAGAGATGGGATTTTAGGAAACCGCCTGAACAGGTTTCGCCCGTCAACCTGATTAAGAAAGGCAGCAAACGATCTCAATTCAGTTACAGGCAATTTTAACACCCAGCATATATGAGCTTTATCAATCAGGAAACCGGCACTCTGTTGCCGGTTTTTCAATTTCTGTATTTTACACTGTACAAAATTAAAATATCCTGATTCAGGAGAAATTTTTTTATCTTGGCAAAAAATCTATTGAAACATTTTTTTTTCACTTAGTATCGTTAAAATATTCCAATATGCAAACCAAAAATCATAAACGTTTAATCGGTCGTTTGCCGAAAGTAGGCATAAGGCCCACCATCGACGGTCGGCGCAAGGGAGTAAGAGAATCTCTCGAACAGCAGACTATGAATATGGCCAGACGTGCAGCTTCTCTTATTGAGGAGAACCTTCGCCATGCAGACGGGAGCAAGGTGGACTGTGTAATAGCCGATACCTGTATTGGTGGTGTCGCTGAAGCGGCTATGTGTGCAGATAAATTTGCCAGGGAAGGAGTTCGTGTATCACTCACTGTTACCCCGTGCTGGTGCTATGGAAGCGAAACAATGGATATGGATCCGCATATGCCCAAAGCAGTTTGGGGATTTAACGGAACAGAACGTCCGGGTGCGGTATACCTTGCTGCAGTGCTTGCTGCCCACAACCAGAAGGGACTCCCTGCATTCGGTATTTATGGCCGCGATGTACAGGATAATGATGATGAATCCATACCCGATGATGTGAAGGAGAAGATTCTTCGCTTTGTGAGATCGGGGATTGCGGCATCGGCCATGCGGGGAACATCCTATCTTGCCATGGGGTCTGTTTCAATGGGCATCGCCGGATCCATAGTTGATGCAGATTTTTTTGAGAAGTACCTCGGAATGCGCTGCGAGTACGTTGACAGCACCGAATTTATCAGGCGTATTAACGAGAATATATTTGATAAGAAGGAGTATGAAAAGGCGCTCGCATGGGTTGGTGATAAGTGTAAAGAGGGCGATGACAGAAACGCCCGTGATAAGCAGCGATCAAGGTCACAGAAAGATGCCGACTGGCATTTTGTGGTAAAGATGGCTCTGATTGCCCGTGATCTGATGGTTGGAAACAGCAGGCTGGCAGAGATAGGTTTCGAGGAGGAGGCTTTGGGACATAATGCAATTGTTGCCGGATTCCAGGGACAAAGGCAGTGGACCGACCAGTACCCGAACGGAGATTTTATGGAGGCAATCCTCTGCTCTTCGTTCGATTGGAACGGAGTCCGGCAGCCCTTTATGCTGGCAACCGAAAACGATACACTTAATGGCGTCTCTATGCTTTTCGGACATCTGCTTACCGGCTCCGCACAGGTTTTTTCAGATGTACGTACATACTGGAGCCCCGAAGCGGTCAGCCGCGTTACGGGTCATACCCCTGAAGGACTTGCTTCTGACGGGTTTATTCACCTTATCAACTCCGGGCCTTCTGCACTTGATGGAACCGGGCAGCAGAGCATTGGAGGCAAACCTGCCATAAAACCATGGTGGGAAGTAACTCAGCAGGAGGTTGATCTCTGCCTGAAAAACACAACATGGGGGCCTGCTAACACTGAGTATTTCAGGGGAGGCGGCTTTTCATCCACCTTTCTGACAAGGGGAGGGATGCCTGTTACGCTTTCGCGGATAAACCTGATTGACGGACTCGGTCCGGTTCTTCAGATTGCAGAGGGATATACCGCCGCACTGCCTGATGAGGTTCACAGTGCATTGAATAACAGGACTGACCCGACCTGGCCAACCACCTGGTTCGTACCGAATCTTACCGGAAAAGGACCATTCAAGGATGTATATTCGGTAATGGCAAACTGGGGAGCCAATCACGGAGCATTCTCATACGGTCATACAGGAGCCGATCTTATCAGTCTTGCTTCAATATTGCGAATTCCGGTATGCATGCACAATGTGCCTGAGGAAAAAATCTTCCGTCCCTCAGCATGGTCGGCATTCGGAATGGATCCAGAAGGTGCTGATTACAGGGCCTGCAGTAATTACGGACCATTATATAAATAAATTTATAAGGGATATTGTTGGTACAGTGCCCGTGATAACCGATTTGTAAAACCGGGGCATACTGCCTGTACCCACAACGAATAATAATATTTATTAATAGAAAAGTTTATGAGAAAAGCGACACCTCTTTTGCCTTTCATACTTGTTACATCCCTGTTTTTTATGTGGGGTCTGGCCAATAATATGACAGACACCCTGCTGGCAGCATTCAGAAGGATCATGAGCATGACTGACTTTCAGACTTCATGGATCCAGCTTGCCTTCTATGGTTCATATTTCTGCCTGGCACTGCCGGCAGCAATATTCATAAAAAGGTTTACCTATAAATCGGGGATATTGCTCGGACTTGGTATGTTCATAACCGGCGGACTACTATTTTATCCGGCAAGTATTACCATGAGCTATGGCCATTTCCTGGGGGCGCTCTTTATTCTGGCAGGAGGACTCTCTGTGCTTGAAACTACGGCCAATCCATATATTATTGCAATGGGCCCTGAAGAATCCGGCACCCGCAGACTCAATTTTGCGCAGTCATTTAATCCGATAGGTTCGATTACCGGGGTTGTGATAAGCAAATTCTTTATTCTGTCTCATCTAAATCTCGCAAGTGCGGCTGACCGGGCATTAATGACCAATGAGGAGCTTACCCTGATCCGGTCACAGGAACTAAATGCGATGATGGGTCCTTATGTCGGGGTTGCACTGTTTTTGCTGGTGATGTGGCTGATAATAGCTTTTACTAATATGCCCAGGGCATCGGATACTTCTGAAAAGGTTGATGTAAGAGCAAGTCTTCGCCGGTTGCTGAATAATTCAAGGTATGTAAGTGGTGTTATAGCACAGTTTTTTTATGTTGGAGCACAGATAGGAGTATGGTCATATACCATCCGTTATGTGATGCAGGAACTCGGCACCAATGAAGAGCAGTCATCCTCCTGGTACATTGCGGCACTTGTGGTATTTACATTATTGAGGTTCGTTTTCACCGGACTCATGAAGTATTTCAGTCCCCGAACACTCCTTAGCATCTCAGCACTGCTTGCCATCATATGCACACTTGGGGTTGTCACCCTGAGCGGATACCCTGCCGTTGTGTCTCTTGTTGCCATATCGGCATGCATGTCGCTTATGTTTCCGACTATTTACGGAGTGTCGGTACGCGGACTTGGTGATGACACGAAGATAGGGGCAAGCGGACTGATCATGGCCATCCTGGGAGGCGCTGTACTTACATCTTTACAGGGGCAGGTGTCTGATCTTACCGGAAGCATCAAGCTAGCTTACCTGGTGCCGCTGTTCTGTTTTGTATTGATTGCTATATACGGGTATTTCGGGTCATTCAATGTATTCCGGCGTGAACCGATAAGCTGATTTAATTCGCATCCCGGCCTTACCACCAGGGGCTTTTTTATTTTTGGAATTTTCAGCAGGGCTCCTGGTATTAAGCATTCGCTTGTTTTTCAATTTATCTTTATTTTATCAATATCTTAAGGAAGTTTTCGTATGCCTTCTCCCATTTAACGGTATCTTCAGGTATATATGCATCAAGGTCAAACGAGTTCCTTACGATCTCACGGATATCATCAGATGACCTGGTCAGGCCATGAGCCATAGACTGCATCAGTATATTGCCGGCAGCTGTACCCTCTGCGGGTCCGGCAATCACCTTTCTCCCGGTAGCGTTGGCCGTAAACTGACATAGCATCTTGTTGCGGGTTCCTCCGCCTATAATATGTATGGTATTGATCTCCCTGCCGCTGACCTCGGTGAGTTGATCCAAAACGTGCCTGTATTTAAGGGCGAGGCTTTCCAGGATCACCCTTACAAATTCTCCCTCTGTAGCAGGTTTTTCCTGGGAGCTGAGTCTGCAAAAATCATCAATTTCAGCCGGCATATCGGCAGGGTTGAAAAACTTTTCATAATCAGGGTCTATAAAGGCCTTAAAAGGCCTTGCCTTAACTGCCTTATCTATAAGTCCGGGATAATCATAATCCCGGCCTGATGCCGCCCATTTTAGCTGACATTGCTGCAGCAACCAGAGGCCCATAATGTTTTTCAGGAATCTGAATGTTCCTCCTGCGCCACCTTCATTGGAGAAGTTATATGCAAGGGTTTTTTCATTTACGAGGGGTTTTTCTAATTCAAGACCCATCAGCGACCAGGTTCCCGAACTTATATA
This sequence comes from Bacteroidales bacterium, assembly GCA_007120695.1. Taxonomy (GTDB): domain Bacteria; phylum Bacteroidota; class Bacteroidia; order Bacteroidales; family PUMT01; genus PXAP01. Next base: position 8,528 of record SKND01000119.1, read on the forward strand.
TGCCCAGTCTTTACCTTCTGCAGGTACGGCAACAATTGCCGAACCGGTATCATGTGAGCAGACCGATGAGAGATTGGCATGCTTCAGTCCGGTCTGACGGCAGACTTCATCCTTTAAATTCCCCATTATCTGTCCGGGCTGGATGATCTCATTCATAAATGAACGATCAAGGCCAACAGCTGAAAGCAGTTCCCCTTCCCAGTCCGCCTTAAATGGATTGTATAACTGGGAGGTTGTTGCAAAAGTAAATTCCGTTTTTTTCTCTCCCGAAAGCATGAAGTTGAGAAGATCTGGGATAAACATAAGCCGCTTGCCTGTTTTTAATGCAAGATCATTATTCCGGTTCATGGCATGCAGGTGATAGAGGCTGTTGAAAGGCTGCATAGATATCCCGGTAAGCGAATAAATTTTTTCGGGAGGGATCATCCTGTGAAAGTCAGGCATTGCCTCGGTAACCTGGAGATCCCGGTAAGCATAAGGAATTCTTACCAAACTGTCATCTTCAGCCAGAAAGCCGTAATCAACCCCCCAGGTATCGATCCCTACTGATGCGGGCTGGATATTCTTTTTAAGGGTGCATAATTTCAACGCCCTGATCATCTCTTCATAAAACCTGTATATGTTCCAGTAAAAATGATTGTTCATCGGAAGCATACCGGTTTTAAACCGGTGTATTTCCTGCAGATGCAGTTTTTTATTATTAATAGTTCCGCAAACGGCTCTGCTGCTTTCTGCCCCGTAATCAAATGCAAGGAAGCTGTTGTTTTCTGACATAATAAAAGTGTTTACCTGGTTCAAATCTCCCGCGATTATTGGCTTAACGGCAAATTAAAATTAAAATTCAATTCATATAGACACGCCTAAAATACAAAAAAAGAAGCCATTTGCAATATTGCAAACGGCTTCCGGGGTTATTCAGGTTTAGGCAGGGTTTTTTAATCCTCTTCCATATATAGAAAACGTTTAATACTCTTTTTTGGTGTCTTCTCAAACTCTTCAGGGTAAATTCTGATCTTTAAAAGATTCATGTACACCGGAAGTTCTTTGTTCAGGTTTTTCCGGTGATTTTCCATTATTGCTTCCAGCTGCACATCGTCAATTCCATCCTTTCTGGCTGTTTCATGATCAGGGTAGACAAGGGCAACCAGTTTTCCGGTTTTACTGCTTTCTATAACCACCGATTCAAGAATATAATTCATATTATTCAGCTTGGCTTCAATCTCTTCAGGGTAGATATTCTGACCCGATGGTCCGAGCAGCATGCTTTTGCTCCGTCCCCTTATATAAATAAAGTCTTCTTTGTCGGTTATACCGAGGTCACCGGTGTAGAGCCAGCCATCTTCTTTAAGAACCTCTTTTGTGGCTTTTTCATTTTTGTAGTATCCCATCATAACATTCTCTCCGCGCACCAGAATTTCACCAACTTCTTTATACGGATCGGCTGAGTCGATTTTTACCTCCATGCCGTCAACGATCCTGCCTGCCGACCCAAGTTTTGTCTTATCCCAGTTGGCATAGCTGATCAGCGGACCGCATTCGGTCATTCCATAACCAATTGAGAAGGGGAATTTGATTTTGTTGAAGAAGATCTCAACGTCTTTATTCAGGGCGGCCCCTCCGATTACTACTTCATGGAAGTTTCCTCCGAAAACGTCAACAAGCTTATTCCTGATCTTTTTATAAATAAGTTTATTGAAGCCGGGAACCTTGAGAAGGATCTTCATAGTTGGCTTTTCAAGAACAGGAAGAAGCTGTTTTTTATATATTTTTTCAATTATCAATGGTACAGCAAGAACCAGTCTTGGCCTTATTTCTTTGAAAGCACCAAGAATGATCTGGGGCGAAGGTGTTTTGGTAAGGAATGTGATATGGCAACCGAGTGTGAAAGGAAACAGAAACTCAAAGGCACATCCGTAGGAATGAGCCAGGGGAAGAAACGAGACAATTGAATCACCCGGCTCAAGAGGCATATTGTTGTGCGCATATACAACGTTGGATACAAGGTTGTTATGTGACAGCATAACTCCTTTTGAAAATCCGGTTGTACCTGATGTGTAGCTGATAACAGCAAGGTTGCTGTTGGGCACATCCTCCATATGAAAATTATCAGGTGAAAGCCCGTCTGGGTATTTGTCGGCATAAAGCTGGTCGACCAGGCCCATTTTTTCTTTAAGACTCTCATCTCCCCTGTCTGAAAGAAGCGAAAAATCATTTACTGAAAAAATGGCCTTCAGGTTGACCATCTCCTTCTCTTTCAGAGTTTCAAGAATATTGTCGGCTACAAAAAGTACAACCGAGTCTGAATGGTTTACAATGTGGTGTACATCATTTGGCTTGAAATCGGGCAGAATCGGAACAATTACAGCTCCATAGGAAATGGTTGCCAGATACACTATGGTCCAGTGTGCAGAGTTTTTGCCAAGAAGGGCAATCTTGTCACCCTGTTTGACGCCGCCTTTTTCAAAAGCAATATGTATTCTGGCAATCCTGTGGGCAACATCAGAATACTTATAGCTTTCCCCTTTATAATCGGAGAATGCCGAAATGTTCCAGTTGTTCTTTATACTGGATTCAATAAACTGAATAAAATTTTCCTTCATCATAATATTGGAAGAGGGTTGGTTTGACCGTAAATGTAGAAAAGAATCTTATAAATTCAATATTCCTGATGTGAAAAAACCGGTACAGTTAAAAATTGGGGGGATTGAACTGAATTTGCATTAACATGTTTAATATAAATTGAGGAGTTGATATCAATTAAAAAAAAATGTTTAAATTGCCCGGAAAAGTTCCATTTAGCATCTTTTGTTAGTCAGATGTATCATTAAACCTGTATTAAAATACCAAACTGATGAAACGCTGTTGATAAGCTGTAAAACACACGCTCAAGATTGTGAACATGGTTGTTCCATGTGACCTTAAAAACAAAATATTACCACATGAAACATATTATAGTACCTCTCGATTTTTCCGAAGAGTCAATTAACGGCCTTGAACTGGCCATTATGATATCTTCAATGACCAGGGCAAACATACAGATGGTTTATGTAATGAAAAAGGGTGCTGAATTTCCGCATGTTTCCCAGGACGAAGAGCAACGTTTTGCAAAATCCAGGTTCAGGGAATTACAGGTCAAATATGAACACAAGCTTGTTTCAGGAGCTGAGTTGTCATCAATTGTAAAACGCGGCAAGATCTATGAAGAAGTTGTGGAACAGGCTGAATCATTTGATGATTCGGTAATTGTGGTATCAACACACGGGGCTTCGGGATTTGAAGAGTTTTTTATTGGATCCAACGCCTTCAGGATAATCACTGCCAGTGAGAGACCTGTTATTGCCATCAGGCATGGGTTAATGCCAAAAGGCTTCAGAAAGATACTGCTGCCGGTTGATTTTACACAGGATACCAGGCAGAAGGTTCCATATACGATGGAACTGGCAAAAATTTTTGGTGCACAGGTTCATGTGCTTTCGGTAACAGGAGGCAAAGACCCTGATCTGGTGCAACGGGTCAAATCCTGGTCGGGCCAGGTTGCTGAACATCTTGGCGAAAATGGTCTTGAAGCCGTTACATCTTTCCGTTCAGGCGAAAATATATCAGATATGATTGTCGATTATGCCCTTACTGAAAAGGTTGACCTTATCTCCATTATGACAGACCAGGGAACATCCATAAGCAATTTTCTTATTGGCAATAATGCGCAGCAGTTGCTTAGTAAGTCGCCGGTCCCCGTCCTTTGCATTACTCCCAAAGAGCTGCATGTAAGAGGAGGATTCAGAACCTATGGCGGTTAACAGATTCTTTTACAATTCTCCCGGAACCGGATCCGGATCACCTTCAAGATCCCAGTGTTCTTCTGTTACCCAGTTTGCCCTGGTTGCAATCGTCTTATTGAAGAATGAAACCCTTTCCGGTTGTATTTTTTCAAGATAGTTACCTGTATCCCATCTCCCGTTGTTGTTTGAATCGAAGATAACTTTGAACCTGTATTTTGCCGGCTGTAGGTAATCAATGGTCAGATTGACGTTCTCACTTGTAAAAAACTCCCTTAGTACCTGGTCTCTTTCATTCAGCAACTGAAGGATAATATGGTCGTCAACTCCGGTCAGACTCAATTCGATTATGCCGTAATGATCCTCTGTCCTGGTTTTGAATGCAAACTCAATGCTGTCCGATTCTTGTCCGTATATATCTGTAAAGGCTCCCGGTTCTGCAATAAACCTGTATTCCTGTCCCTGAACCCAGTCGGTTATCAGGCGGTAGTTCCTGATTCTTAGTGAGTCCTTTACAAGATCGAATTCCTGTTGGACCGGGCTATTATTTTGAATTACCCCGAGTTCTGTTTTTCCGTTATTTATAGATTCCAGGGGAACAGGAAACCTGATATTTAAGTCTTTGTGCAGATCCTGGTTGCCTCCGGAGGCAATACCAAAATCAACCTGCATGACATATTCTTCTTCAGCCGCAGTCTGCCTGCGTGATCTTGCAGGAGGTGAATAATTCATGCTAACTGTGTCAATGATCGCCTGCAGCGAGTCTGTAGGTCCAGTAGTCCAGTATGACACCAAAAAGCGCATATTGTCGGTGTTCCTTATTTCCGGGTCGCGAATCCAAAAGCGAATGCTATCCATCCGTGGATTTTTCTCCACTTCTTTCCAGTCGCCGGAAGGCTCAAAATCCACCGGTTCGATCGACCACTCTTTTTCTAACGGAAGGTTAAATACGAAAAGTAAATTCCCTCTTTCACTCCTTTCGTTACGGCTCAGGTATTGCCTCCCTGTCTCTTCCCCGAAAAGGTATAAAGTGTCCTGTCTTAAAGGTGCTGCAGTTTGTTGTGAATCAGCATCAACAAATCTGTTTTCCTGCAAACTATCAATTGATTCAT
>SKND01000034.1 GCA_007120695.1 Bacteroidales bacterium
ATAATAACACCCTCTGAAACCCTGAAACCGGGCATTACCCAGTGCCGGGTCAGGTCACGCCCGTCAAACAGCGATTTGTGAGGATTCTGTGCACTTGCTGAAATAGTAAGAACTGCCGCAATGAAAATGGCTGAAGCTATTTTTTTCATTTGTATAAAGTGTAGTTATCAATCAGTTTAACAATATGTTACGAATTCATGATTCGGATATTTTGCTTTTCAATCCATGAATGTCACATCTGATAATTTTTGCAAAAAGTTAAATCATATCGCATGTGAGATCGACGAAGTCAAACCCCCATGCTTTATGCATGTTGTTTTTTCTGTCGAAGGCTGATGGGGCTTTCATTTTTTATCTTTTAGTTAATATTCCGGTAAGATCCAGGGCGACCGGTAAGGTCTTGATAACAGGTAATTGGCAGCCGTATCGCCAATAAACTGTTCCCTCAGGCTGTCCCATTGCAATTTCCGGCCCAGACGGAAAGAGATAAGCGCAAGGTGCATGGGAAGGGTCATCTCCCTGGCATATTTAAGATTGCTCTGGGGCTGGTTCCTTGTTTTGACGGAATAAAGGAAATTCCTCTGGTGTCCCGGCGATCGTGTCAATGTTTTGGGTACCTCCGGAACATCATCGCTGAATTTCGTACCTAAACCAATGATCCTGTTGTAATAATCACAGGTCAATGTTCCCTCCTCGCCTTCGAAGTGGGCACCGATATGCATCTTGTCAGCCCCGGGAACGGCAGGCGGAGTTGTGGTCCAGTATACATCAAGGTCTTTATACCTGAAATCGACATCGATCCACTGAGGGGTATCGGCGATCCCGTCTTTCGGGATCTCACCGCGGGCATCAATACTGATGAGCTCTTCAGGATAAATCGACATGTACATTATATCAGCAATATGGCACCAGAAATCGGCAAAGACACCACCGGAATAGTCAAAGAAATGCCGATAGGTTCTATGGCAGCGGACAGGGGTATAATCCGACCAGGGCGCCGGGCCAAGCCACATATCCCAGTCGAGCGTACCGGGCGGTTTTTCATTGGGAGGGAAACCCAGAGAGGGCGACCCTCCGGTTTTCCACAACCTTACCGTATGGATCTTTCCCAGTATACCGGACTGAATTATCTCGGCAACACGGTGATAGTTTTCTTCCTGATGTATCTGTGTTCCCAGCTGGAAAACAGAGCCATACCTGTCCCCGGCATTTTTCATGACATCTCCCTCCTTCTTGAAAAGACAAAGGGGCTTTTCACCGTATACATCCTTGCCCGACTGAAATGCCATTATGGCGATCAGGCTATGCCAGTGGTCGGGGGTTGCACAGGTTATTGCATCAATATCGTTTCTGTCAATAATATACCGGAAATCGGTATATGTTTCTGCCTTTGCATCCGGCCTCAAACCTGAAAGATTTTTCCTTGTCTCTTCCAGCCTTAGCTGATCAACGTCACACAATGCGACAATATCGACATCAGGAAAAGCTGAGAACCATCTTAAGTGTGTATTCCCCATTCCACCCAGTCCGATATGTGCCACCCTGATCCTGTCGCTGGGAGGGTTCTTCAGGAAATTGCTTGTCACCAGCGGGATTCCCATTAATCCCATGCCTGCTTTCCTGATAAATTTACGGCGGTCGATTTTTGTATTGATAGTCATGGTTTTATTGATTGACCTTTGGAAGGTTTTTAACAATATGTTGGCCTAAGCTGTTAGCTCTACGAGGAACTGGCGGACTTTTTTCGCTTCGTTGTTGACAAAGTCAAGATCTCCCTGGGAAAGGCATTCAACCAGCAGCGGTCCCCCGGTAAAACCTCCCTGCCTTAATATCGACATTACCTTCGGGAAGTCCACCTCCCCCGTGCCGGGTGTGACATTAACCTCTTTGGGAGGAAGGAAATCCTTTACGCACATTCCTGTCACGATGCCATCAACCGTGGGTGCATCATCGACAGGATCAAGGGCCATGTCGGAGTAATAGTAAATATTACCGGGATCGTACCAGAGGCGAAAATTTTTGTGCCCCACAGTTTCGATATGCCTGCGGCATTGCGGACCGGTAGCATTAGTGCCTCCGTGTGGTTTGAGATTCAGGGCTACTCCCTTTTCAGCAGCATAGTCACAACATTCCGCTATTACCTTGTAATACGGATCTACAAGGTCAGGTGCGGTGGTGCCGCCCATCAGGATGCTGGAACAGCCGCCGATAGAGGAGTTGTCAATTAGTGCCTGAAGCTGTGCGATGCCTTCGTCAACCGAATTCCTGACATCGAAGCCCCCGTAAAGAGAGAGTATCTCCAGGCCCCTTGAAGCTGCCTCACGGCCAACCTCCACGGCCTGTTCGGCAGTGGTTTCCCTTGTGATGATAGCCCCCATGAGGCCGACATAGCTGAAACCTGCTTCGGCGATACCGTCAAACGCTACGCGGTAATCAGCACTGCCCCAGGGGCGGGTAAAGCAGCCAAGTTGCCAGTCCTCTCTCCTGCATCCGCTTATCAATGCGGCCGCGGCTGTTGTAAACATTACACTGCCAATGAAATCGCGACGTGAAATTGGTCTGGTGGTTTTTTGATTTTCTTTTGTCATTTTTTAAAGGGATTAATTATCAGATGAAGTGATCAGTTATTTTCTGGTTTTTGTTGTGATCAGTTAACTTAAATTTGATTAAGTCATCAGCAATTTCTCATTTGATTGGGTGATTGGCAATTTCTCATTTGATCGTGTGATTGGCAATTTCTCATTTGATCGGGTGATTGGCAATTTCTCATTTGATCGGGTGATTGGCAAGCAAACATCATCTAAAAGTAGGGAAAATATTGAAAGAAGGGGTAAAAAATCTTACCAAATCTGATCAGATCCGTAATTTTCCCTGTTCATGCGATATGACAGGGGTAAACCCTTTTTTATCAATCCATAAATAAATTTCTTTTTTTTCAAACCTTCTTAAACCAGTTTCCGTATATAAAAAAAACGTTATCCGTTAATAGACAACCAATAATTCAAAACCACTCCAACAATTAGTAATACAATACAATAAAAAAACTTATGTCAAGGATAAAGCAAATTTTACATAAAGGAAAAAACATCTTTTTTGTGGACTTCTCATCTCTGGACAATATTCACGAAATTGACGGGGTTATTAACGATAGCATCACGCACATAAGGAATAAGCCCAGGAGCTCACTTTACTGCCTGACCGATATAACATATATGCGCTTCAGTAACGATATCAAAAGGCTTTTCCAGGACTTTACAGAAGGAAATAAACCATATATTAAAGCAAGTGCCTTAGTAGGGTTAAGCGGACTGCAACAGATTATTTACAATGGTTTAATGAAACTTACCGGCTGTGAGATAAGTTCTTTTACTACTCTGGAAGAAGCAAAGGACTGGCTAGCTGCCAAAAACTAAAATAACATAACAACAGAGCTTTAGCACCCGGCCATGTCAACCCTGGCACTGTGCGTGAAACTTTCTTTCGGATTTCTTTATTAAACCTATACTTTAAGGAGTAACTTCCGCTGATGCCTGCCCTGGCTGTTAGATGGTCTTGCTTATTGTTCCAATTGATGGTATCAGTTGCTGTTATGTCACTGCTGCTTCACCTCTTTCAGCCGGTCAAAGGCCAGTCCGCTGTTGCCGCCACCGGTGCCGGTTTTCTTTTTCATACCGAGCCATACGTAAACCTCACCGTTGGTCCACCGTGTGCGCTGAAAGGCCTGGCTCACTATGATGCCTGAGCGTGGCACCTCCTCTTCATGTATATAATAGGGCCGTGG
>SKND01000390.1 GCA_007120695.1 Bacteroidales bacterium
ATCAGCAGTAAAAATTATTTTAAATATACATGAATTTTTTTCAGCTTAAAATACACACAATCAAGATGAGAAAAATTCATGTGAAAACGAAGTGTTTCCGACTGTAAGTCAAAATTTTGTATTATAAAAGAAACAAAATTTTGGCTTTTTTACAGAAGAAATATACATGAATTTCTCATCGAATCAATAGTACTACAGCGAGTTGAAATTAGCATAAGAAATTGACTTCGTCGATTACACATGCATTATTAAATTATTATTAATTATGCCTGACAGATTTGTAATTCATGGGAAAGCGCAGCGGTTCCGACTGTAAGCATAAATTTTGGATATTTTTTTAAACCAAAATTTATGCTTTTTTACAGTAGAAATGTAATATTGTAATTTGCATTACAAATAATAATTCAATATTTTGTGCAGATTATTAGTCAAAGTCCGTTTATAAAGTCACTGTCTGTATCAGAAAGTCGCATCTGATGAATTTTGACAAATGAGAGATTCATTAAATTTGAGTTCGACCAAGGGTCAGTGTTCGGATGCAAGGCTTAATCAGGTACTAAAAAGGCTGTTGCTCAATAATTCAAATACTAATAATTAATAAATTAATCCGACTAATACTACAAGCGCTAATGGAATCGAAAAAAAAATCTACTTCACGACGTGAATTTATTGGTGGTGTTGCCGCCATTGGTGCCCTGGGAGCCATAGGAGCAGGTCACCTTCTTTCTTCATGTAACACAAAAAGAAACAGACATGCCCCGCCGGTATTTCCGGAAAGGGCGCCGGACGGACCTGTGCTGAAAGCAGGTTTGATCGGTTGCGGCGGAAGGGGTACAGGAGCCGCATTTAATTTCATTGATGCAGGACCGAACCTGCAGATAACAGCTCTTGCCGATGTGTTCCAGGACAGGGTTGACAGGTGCCGCGAGGCAATTAAGGATCAGAGAGGGGTTGAAATTCCCGATGAAAATTGTTTCGTGGGATTCGATGCCTACCAGAAAGTAATAGATTCTGATGTTGATATTATACTCGAAGCTTCTGTGTCTAAATTCAGACCCAAACATTTTGAAGCTGCAGTGCAGGCAAGGAAGCATGTGTTTTTGGAAAAGCCTGCCGGAGTAGACCCTGTGGGTATAAGATCCCTCATGGCAGCAGGAAAAATGGCCGAGTCGGCCGGATTATCGGTTGTTGCTGGAACCCAAAGAAGGCATCAGCTGGACTATGTCACCACACACAGCATGGTCCAAAACGGTGCGATAGGCAAACTTATATCAGCAAATTGTTACTGGAACAGGACAGCACAACCCGTAACAAGGAGACAACCCGGATGGGGTGACATGGAGGCAATGATAAGAGACCGGGCCAACTGGACATGGCAGACCGGAGATTCTATAGTTAACCTGCTTGTTCACAATATTGATGTGATCTGCTGGTTCTTTGGAAAACATCCGGAAAGAGCGACCGGCTTCGGTGGCAGACACAGAAGGCAGTCGGGCGACATGTATGATTTCTTCAGTGTTGATTTTGGTTTTGATGACCGAAGGAGTTTTCACGGAACAACCCGGGAGATAGACGGGTGTCATAACAAGGTTGAGGAGATAATATTTGGCACTGAAGGGTATACCAATTGCAGAAACAGTATCTATGATTACGACGACAGATTGATCTGGGAGTACCCATACCCTCTTGACGATGAGGGCAGGTCTTCCGGAAGACTTAATATCTCCCCCTATGACCAGGAGATTATCAACTTAATCACTGCAATCCGTACCAACAACCCTGTGAACGAAACACAAAACCTTGCAGCATCTTCACTAACGGGTATAATGGGCAGGATTTCAACATATACGGGCAGAGAGGTTACCTGGGAAGAGATGATGAACTCTAACCTGGAAATCGGACCTTCTGAGTTTGAGTGGGGACCGGTTGAGTGGTTTGATAATCCGGAAATCCCGGTTCCGGGAACATCACCGGAATAGAGGACCTGACTAGGTGGCAGATCCCGGTCAGGGATCAATCACCAGTAAATAATTACAGGAGGTGCACATTTTGAGCAGACACTTTACCCGGAACCCAAAGGTGTTACTCCATATCGCGGAGGGTGAAAGCGAAGGCTGTTAATTCAGCCTTGCGGCCTCCCTTCTTGCATCTTCAAGAATCTTGTCTGCCCTCTCATTAGCTTCCCTGATGATATCGTCAGCTTTCTTGTTTGCTTCCCGCCTGATGCCGTCAGCTGTCCTTTTGGCTGCAGCTTCTGCTATCATGCCCCTGCCCGCTGCCTCCTGTTCAACTTTAGCGGCGGCGGATTCTCCCTCTTTCCTCACCCTCTCTGCGGCTTCAGTGGCTGCATTCCTGATTTGATCAGCCCGTTTTTCAGCCTCCTCCAGTATCTTGTCCGCTCTTTCGGTCACCTCCTCACGTACCCTGTCCTCAACCTGCTCAACCCGTCTTTCTACCTCTTGTGCAGCCTGTGTGCGCACCTGCTCCATCACGTTATCCATCGTTGCCCTTGCACTCTCCCGCATATTCAGTGAAATCTGGGGATCGGAAAAGGTTCCGGTAATACTTGCATCAACATTTACATTATCCCCCGGTTGAATATTGAGACCTCGTGCCGCTGCACCGGAAACAAGGTTATTAATAACCTGGTCCGCTCCCGAACCAAAGAGTGAACGGGGAACGGTCATCCTCATTACATAATTCATGGTCTGGTCAATACCCTGATCACCTCCGATTAACATACCTATGGGGCCCAGCCTTGTTTCAAAAGGCTCAAGGTGAACACGTCCGTCTGCAATGGTAAAACTGATATCAATATCACGCAAAACATTTTCCCTGTCCTCTCTCAGGCTAAGAGCACTGGAAAGCCTGTCAAACGTAGTTGAGCTTAGAACCTCGACACTGGATGTCAGCAGGCGGCCTGATGCATCGATTGAATTCATCACAGGCATCATCTCCTCATCCAGCAAAGCATTCATCTTCATCGAGGTGGAAAAGCTTCCCCTAAGGTCTTTCGCCAAAGGAGTAAGACGCTGAACAGTGTTGAATGTATGGAATGATGACGGGATATCAAAACTCCTTATATCCATTGCAAAGTCGATAAAAGGGGCACTCATATCCTGTGTATTGTATTCACCGTCCATATCTATTGAACCACCCAGCATATTCATATTCACTCCCTCCATCAGAACTTTTTTATCGCGTACAACAATTCGTCCCTGAAGGTTCGTTATCTCCATATTATCGAAGAAAATATTGTCGACTGACGAGACCAGCACAAAATCAATATTGGCAGGCACTTCTACAATTGAAAGAGGCACTGTGTCGGCCTCAGCCTCTTCAGCTTCAAACGCCATCATTTCATTCAAATCAAGCATTGTAGAGGTAAAAGTCATTGTGCCACTTACAGTTCCGTCATTAAACACGTAAGGTATGAAATTCTCCAGTCTGCCGCCAAGTCTCATGTCGCTTCCTCCTATCATCATCTCGAAGCCACTCAGTTCAACAAACCGCGGCGAGAACTCCAGAACGGCGCTGGGTATTGATACACCTAAAGGAAAGTCAGTATCTGAATACTGGAAAGCTGTAAGCCGCATGCTGCCGCCGGCGTTAAAATCTTCATACCGTTCATTCTCGATATCCGACATATTCCCCGAAAGGGAAACATCAGACTCAAGGAGTCCGCGCAGTGTTATACCCTCCAATGGAATAACATCGGCTAAACTTGTAAAATCGATTGTTCCTGTAAAAGCAGCATCCAGCTGCATATCGCTTA
>SKND01000407.1 GCA_007120695.1 Bacteroidales bacterium
ATTTGAGCCCCGGAATATTTTTGGAGCAAATTAATTCAATTAACAGATATGACAATAGATAAAGGTAGCCGGGATGATTATGATCTTCGGCGACTGACTGATGTTGCTGTTACCGCTGCATTGAAGGCGGGAGCTGCAATTATGGATGTTTACGGAAGCAGCAATCTGGAGATTGAGAGCAAGGCCGACGATTCTCCTGTTACGGTGGCCGACCTGCGGGCAGATGCCGTGATAAAAGATATTTTGCGGGACACGGGACTGCCGGTGCTCAGCGAAGAGGGACGTCAGATCCCTTTCGGGGAAAGAAAAGCCTGGGGGCTTTTCTGGCTTGTCGATCCGCTTGACGGCACGAAGGAGTTTATTGACCAGAGTGGTGAGTTTACTGTTAATATAGCACTGATGGACCGCGACACACCCGTGGCCGGTGTTGTTTTTGCACCTGTAAAAAACGTTCTGTACATTGGCATTACCGGGCAGGGAGCATGGAAGGTTAAAAATTCTTCAGACAGGGAGCCGCTTCCCGGTTACAATGGCAAAGGCTACGGTATAGTCGGCAGCCGCTCCTTTATGGATGATCTGACAGATTCGTTTATCAGGAACTTTACAGGGCGGTACGGCGATACCCGCATGGTGACATGCGGCAGCTCCCTTAAATTTTGTATGATAGCCGAAGGGGAAGCTGATATTTATCCCCGTTTCAGTAATATCTCCGAGTGGGATACGGCAGCGGGCCATGCCATTGTGCTTGCTGCCGGGGGCTATGTGGTGCAGGCGCTGAAGACGGGGCAGCCTCTTATATACAACAAGCCATCAAGCCGCAACCCCTGGTTCATTGCATACCGCGACATGGAGCTGCTGGAATCGGTAAAGGACCTTATTCCCGGAAGCTAAAACTCCTGAATCTATTTGCGCAACTTTCGGGAATTATTGATTTTCCGGTATATATTAAAACATTTTAAAGGTGCAGTTTTTGTATAATGATCTGTCAATATGAGCTTAAAGGTCTCCGGCTTGTTACCTGGGGAGGGTGAATTAGCTGATTGCCGGTGATAACAGAGTTGCTTATCAGTGTTTCTTTTTTACAAACTTCCTGACTCCCAGGTTCCGCTTGTACCAATCCGGGTCTTTGAGGCGCACCTTCACATAGAGTCTGTAATTTTTATCGAAAATGCTGCGAAGGGGTATATAAAGATAGAGACGAAAGAACTTGAGCACACCGAAAATAAACTTTCCGGTGCGGGGGTGGTTCATTGTGAGTTCATGACGGCGCAGGAATATTTTTCCCTTTCCCTTTATCTTTTTGGGTAAAGGCTTTCTTATCCCGAACGTCCGGTAAAGAACCCTCAGGTATCCGGCAGCTTTTGCCGGTGAAGGGGTAAAGCCTGAGAGTATTTCTGCTGCATTTTCCCTCAAAGAAAGCAGATAGAGATCATACAGATCACGAAGTGAGGGACGTGCATTTTGATGTCCCCAATGAACAAGCTGGGAGTGAATAAAGTTCAGTCTGATCTTATGTGCATCTGACATTACCATATAACCGGCATTACCCAGAGCCGGACGGGTATCGCTTAAGGCTGTCTCGAAATTGAAATAGTCATTGTACTGAATATTTACAGGCATCCTGTGGATATCGACAAATGCCGGCAGGTTTTCCCTGACCAGCGGCGGATAGTGCTTCATCGCATTTTTCCTTCCCGGATCATATGGCTGTGTGCAGGTAAAGCCGTCATCAATCAGGTGATATGCAGCCTCTTCCATATTGTCGGGATGTACAAGAAGGTCGATATCAAGCATCATCCGCTCACCTGGAGATGAATATAGTCCGTCAAGAATGTTGCCAAGTCCCTTCATAAAGACAGGGGTGATATTGTGTGATTTAAGCAGTTCGTTAATTTGTGAGGTATTATCCAGTATTATGCTGTTTCGTTCCAGGTTCAGTTCATACAGCTCCTTTAGATGCGCGGCAAGCTCAGGCGGCAGGTTTTCCAGCAGCTTGCTTTCTTCAAGTTTCAGGTACATGGCAGGAAGCACATAGTTATTACTTCCTGCATAAACCACCCTGTTCCAGTCCACCTCCCCCGATTGGATGGTCCTTGCGATTTCATCCCTGGTGTGCAGAATATCTTTTGCTGCAGTGGATCCCTCATCTTTCTCTTCCGGCTTATTTTTGCCTGGCGAATCTGAGGAGTGCAGATGGTGTGCCGTTTTCCCGCCGGGGGAAGAACCCAGAGCCAAAATATCTGCAATTAAACGGTATGCCTGACGGGTTTTCAAAATAAATTATTTTAAAGGTTTCTCACAACCGGTTTTTTATCCGGTAAACAGTTTCCTGATTGCCTCAACAGCCTGCCTGTTATCTGAATATTCAAGCCTGTAGCAGCTCAACCCGACGAACCAGTCGATGAAACGCTGTGCGTGTCCCGGATTCTGCGACACCCAGGCCTCCTCGTGAAAGGTTGCAAGTGCCCCGGGAGTATCAAGTTTTTCAAGCCTGAATGCAGCACCCTTGTTGAATCTTATAAATACTATCTTATTTATCTTTTTCCCCTGGAAGGGTTCCCTTACGGGGAACCGGGGACGGAGGTACCTGATCCTGCTGTTGCGGGAATATGGATAACCGGCATCCGCATCATCTTCCTGGCGGTAATAAGGTTCGATGACTTCAAATGATCCCTCTTTTACAGTAATTGCGGCAGGGAAGGGATAGGCTTTAAGGTCGGCCGCGGCAACTGGTACGAAATCGTCTGAAAGAAAATTCAGATCCGGTGAAAGGGATTTCCCTGGTTCTGAGTTCATATCATTAAGGTCATCCTGGCTTCCCGGGTATTTGTTATTTTCAGAAGCGGAAATTTCACGGTGACTCTGATTCTTGCCGGCAACTTCAGAGACCGGAAGCTGAAGAAGGGCTGCCATAGTGCTTTTACCTGATCCGCTGGCAGAAGAGAGCAGTATCGCCTCAGTGCCATTGGAAACTGCCGATGCATGGATGTATGACATCCAGTCATCTTCCCTGATTTGGTAGATATGGGATGTTATCGCTACATATATGCGTTGCTTTAACATTCCTGAATTATCAAAACTGAAGTACCTTGAATTTCCTGAACCGGGGGGCGTGATTTTAAGGTGGTAATTTCTGTCTTCATAAAGCATGATACTGAACAGTTCCTTTTGTGGAGGAGGAACTTCAAGATGGGCAAGGGGCCTGTGTATATAGAACGCCAGCTGCGGCGATCCATAGCTTATCTTAAAATGACAGTTGTTAATCTGGTAATAATGCTGTGCAAACCTTCGTGAAATGAAAGATTCAACAAAATCTTCCTTTTCCTTTAAAAGTGTGTTGCCGGCAACTGGATCTGTTATAACATTTGCTGTTTGGCCTGATCTGACCGGTATCTCTCCCGACGGATTTGTGGCGGTAAGCCGCGAGGAGAGTTCTATTCCGTTGATAACTTCCATGCAGAAACGGTGAGCTTCCTCACCTGGCAATCCATACCGGTCCTCCAGCTTTTCTGCTATCTCCTTTTCAGTGTTGCCGCCAACAAAATTTTCATAGATAAACCAGGCCGGCTCTCTGAACTCTACCCAGCGGTTGCTTTCCTGAAACCATATGACATGACTGTCGCCTATCTTTTTAATGACTCTTTCGCCGGAGACATTTACTGACATAATAGCATTTTAAGCAAAGATATTGAATCCTCATGCGTTTTCAACAACTAATTATTATTTTTTCACGGGTTC
>SKND01000367.1 GCA_007120695.1 Bacteroidales bacterium
AAACGGGCGTGTCGAGTACTACCCGAATATGGGGAACGGACATTTTGGCGAGGTAGTGCTTATGGAAAATTCCCCAATGTTTGATTTTGATGCCTCGTTCGATCCCGGCAGGATCCGGCTTCACGATCTAAATGGGAGCGGTACTGCAGACATTCTTTATATAGGAAATGGAGAAATAAGATACTGGTATAACAGCACCGGCAATAAATTTAATGAAGGGAGCGGGATTACCGGTCTGCCATATATTGACAATTTGAGCTCTGCCGTTATTCTTGATTTTCTTGGCCAGGGCAAGCCCTGCCTTGTCTGGTCCGACTCCTCCAATCAGCAAAAACCCGGATCACTGCAATACCTGGAACTTGTCACCGGCATAAAACCCGGGTTGCTTATTTCGATGGATAATGGCATGGGTAAAGAGGTGCTGATCGAATACGGATATTCAGGCAGGCACTACCTTGAGGCAAGGAAAGCCGGGCGTCCATGGTTATCCAAAATACCTGGTCATTTTACAGTAGCAGATAAGAAAACTGTTATCGATCAGATTACAAACAGCCACTATGTTACATATTATAAGTATTTCGACGGGCATTACGATGGAACCGAACGATCCTTTGTGACCTTTGGGCTGGTAGAGCAATATGATACGGAATTGTATCATAATGCGACCATCACCCACAACAAAGACTACACTCAGCCTCTATGTGTCAAAACCTGGTTTCACAATGGATTGTTTGGGTGGGATCCGGCAAGAACCAGCCAGTTTTACAATCATGATCCCGGGCAGCCTTTGCTGGTGGCTGGTGATTTTGAGCAGGAATATGCCCTTGACGGGGAAGATTTTGAAACCGGCTACAGAACACTGGCAGGAAAGATAATCAGGCAGGAGATTTTTGCCGCCAATCCGCCGGAATCTCCTGAAAGCCATCCCTACCGGGTTTTACAAAACAGTTATCGCATAAGGCAGCTTCAACCCAAAACCCCGGCTGACGACCCCGGCTTTTATGTTTACCTGTCAGAGACCCTCACAATAAATTATGAACAGGAAGCCGGCGATCCGAATATCTCACACCAGATTTCGGTTGCCGTCAACGAATATGGAGAGGTGGAAAAGGAACTAACCGTTGCTTATGCACGGCGCAATCAGTTGCAGGGACGGCTTCCGGCACAGGCCAGAGACTATATAACAGCGGGCATTAACAGATTCTCAAGTGCCGATGCAACCGAAAAGTACTTGTCGGCTATCCTGTATGAAAGCCTTAATTATGAAGTCAATCATCTAAACCGCAGAGACGATGAAATACTCAAGCTTCAAGAAGTTCAGGCTGCTTTTGACGATCTTATCAGCAACGCTTTGGATTTTGACCAGCCACTTGACCCTGCCGGCGTTTCAGCTGCACGAATAAACGGTTGGAGCAGAACCTTTTTCTGGAATGATACACAAACAGATGTTTTGCCGCTTGGGCAAACCGGAAAAGTAATATTGACTCAACATGAAGAAATAGCCTGTTTTAACAACGAACTTATAGATCAGGCATTCAACGGCAAGGTAACCCCTGCCATGCTTTCTGATGTGGATGAAGGGAATTATATCCTGAAAGATGGATACTGGTGGCAACGGACAGATGTAAATCATTTTAACAGTTCATCCGGATTTTATTTGCCAGACAAAGTAGAGAAACGGCCGGGGATATTCACTTCTTACGAATACGATGATTATTTCCTGAGAATTATTCAAATAACCGATCCTTTTGGAAATAAGACGAAAGGCGAAATGGATTACAACCTTGTTGAGCCCTGTCGCCTGACGGATGTAAACGATAATGTATCAGAAGTGTTATATGATGCTTTGGGCGTAACCGTGGTTACCACCTACAGCGGAACAGTCCTTCATAACGGTTCCGGTGAGTTGTATGGATATGATCAAATTGATACTTACAGCAGGCGCAATGATGAAAGTTTTGACAATATCATCGCTAACCCTGAACTGTATTTACAAAACAGTTCGACCTTCATTTATATTGATGTAAATAATTTCCCCTTAAGAAGCATACGGCTTACAAGAGAAAACCTGCTGCATGATGGGAAGGGAAACGTGAATAATGTCTCCGCAATACAAATTGACCTCGATTACCAGGACGGCTTTGGACGCATTATCCAGAATAAACGTAAGGTGGAACCCGGACCAGCCATTCACAGGGATATCGACGGATCAGTCAAAACCGATGCATCCGGTGAACCCGTATTAGAACATACCGGGAATCGCTGGCTCGTAAGTGGCCATGTGGTTTACAATAACAAGCAATTGCCAGTCAGACAATTCGAGCCTTTTTTTTCTGACAGTCACCAGTTTGAAAGCGATACAGTACTTGAAAAGTACGGTGTATCTATCCAGAAATACTACGATGCATTAGGCCGGATGTACAGGACCGATTTCCCCGATTCGACTTTTGCGGAAATGTTGTTTTCCCCCTGGGGGGTAACATCCTTTGACCGGAATGACACTGTTGACAGATCCATGTACAAAGTGTTCAGAGAGCTACAGCCACCCGGCTCCCCGGCACGAATGGCTCTGGATAAAAGTCTGCCCCATAAAGAAACCCCGGCCATTATACATTTTGACCCGCCGGGAAGGGAAATTGTGCGCATAGAAACCAATAACAATAGAGCAGCCAGGAAAACCGAAACTGAAGTTGACATCAATGGTAACCCGTTACAAATTACTGATGCCCGGGGGTTAAAAGCATTCGAATACAAAAGGGATATGCCAGGCCGCCTGCTATATGAGAAGAGCATGGATGCAGGCGAAAAGTGGAGCTTCCACAACAATGATGACCAAACCATACACATTTGGGATAGCCGTAATGTGCATCAGCGTATTCACTATGATGCCCTCGACCGGGTTACCACCATACAGGTGGACGGTGCACCGGGACTTAATCATATCACCGAGCGATTTGTTTACGGGGAAGATGCTTCTTTAGCACAAACGAAAGAAAAAAATCTTAGGGGTGTTTTGGTCATCCATTACGACCAGGCCGGTGTGCAGGAATTAAAACTGGCAGCTCCCGGAAATTTGCCGCTGCATACAGAGCGTAAATTGGCTGACCAGTTCACCCTGGAACCGGATTGGACTAATCCTCCGGCAGTAAGCCTGGCGCCCGACATATTTACTACCCAAAATAGTTATGACGGGCTGGGCAGACTCATTGAGCAACAGTTGCCGGATCAAACCACCAGAGAATATGAATTCAATCAGGGTGGAGGACTGAAAAAAATTCTGCTAACCACTGCCGATGGTGAATTGAATAATGTACCAATATTAAAGAGCTCCGGCTATGATGCCAAAGGCATGCGTCAATCGGTACTTCTGGGTAACGATGTGAAAACCGAATACACCTACGATTCGGAGACCTTCCGCATGAAGCGGCTTAGATCCGGAAAGATTTCAGGAACATCCCGGACTTATCAGGATATCCGGTACACCTACGACCCGGTGGGTAACCTGGTGCATCTGACGGATGAAGCCCAGCAGCCTGCTGCACCCAATCCGCTTGTGCTGGAAGGACTTAGTGTTTCTGCTCATTCAGAATTTGAATACGATGCATTTTACCAGCTCAGTTTTGCCAGTGGAAGGGTGCATCAGTCACTGTTACAAAATGATTATGCTTACCGGAGCCGTGAGGCAGACCTGCCTGCCAACCGGGGTAAAGGCACCCGTCATATTACCCTGAATAACGG
>SKND01000154.1 GCA_007120695.1 Bacteroidales bacterium
CACGCCAATAGTAAAACTGTGCTTGTTGAGTTCGATCTTAGAAACCCCAATAAATTCATTGATGAGGTATTCAATGCAAATGAGCTTGTTGGCATCAGCTCATATCTTATCAACAAGGCAACACTTGATGAAATTATTGTGCCCACAGAGGTATCCAATCTTGACATCATTCAGGCAGGACAAATTCCTCCAAACCCGATTGAGCTGATATCCAGCACAAAAACTCATGAACTGTTCAAGGAACTTAGGGAACGCTATGACTTTATCATTATTGACACGCCGCCATACGGGCTTGTAACTGATGCCTTCTTCCTGATGAATATCTCGGATATCAAGGTTTACGTTACAAGGATAGGCCATACCAAGAAAAAAGTACTGGCCACCAATATGGAGGATATCGAGGGCAAGAACATCAAAGACCTTTATCTGCTGGTTAATGATAATAATGAAGATAAGCTGAACTACGGCAAATATGCATATTCAGAAAAGCCGAAGAAGGGTAAAAAATCCTCATTAACAGAGAGGATCAAGCATTCCCGAAAGAAAACGGCAGTGTTTTAATATCGTGACAATTTAAATCCCTTGGCATCATAGCAGTTATTGGTAGCAGTGACTTAGCGGCTAAAAAACCAGTAATTGCCCCCAGAGATAATCCTTAAAGTAAGTCATTAAATGAGATTGGATTAAACTGTAAATCGTCTTGCAGCAAATCCAATCTCATTTTTAGCTCCACACCTTCATCAATTACAGTTTGATTTGCATCCAGTTTAGGGTGACACATTATTTCTATGAATTTGCCGCCCTTAGACTTCAACATTGATGAATAATCTGAAAAATCCTGAAATGACCCGAAATAATCAGTGGTTTTGAAATTTTTTCTCAGCTTTATGTTCAAAAAGTCCCTGTAAGCTTGTTTAATTCTATTCCTGTTCAATCCAATATTCCTGGGAATCCTCAATCTGTCTATACCTTCACGCTTCAGAACCGGCATTAACAGGTTAATTATATTCCAATGCTCATGCTTATGCTGATGAGAATCGGCATGGGTAAGTTTTAGTTGGTTATCTCTGCACCTTTTAATTTGTGCTCTTAACTCTGAAACTACTGCCTCTTTCTCTGACTGGGTAAGCAGCTTAAATCCATTTGCAGAATTCCTATTCCTGTCTATAAACAAACCTTCCTTATCACAAAAGGAACTGAACTTTTTTATACTATCTGTCAATGGGTTGCCAAGAGTCATATTAAGATGAATACCTATTTGTCCGGTCAATTTTTCCTGGTGTGCATATTCAACAGCTTCTTCAAAACCAGGCCTGTTTGCCATGATAGTGGTTGATGTGATCCACCCGGAATCAAATGCTTGCAGAATCGCCTTGTTAACTTCAGGGCTATCGCCAAAGTCATCAGCATTTATAATAACATTTAACATGAGTATACCTTTTTAAATATTAATCAGTGCAAAAACATAATAGCGTAAAAGTTAAAAAGAAAATGGGACATGATTTTTCAGTCCCATTTTTCTCCAATCTGAAAAAATTAAGTATTAAGGTGCCGGCCTTACACAACGTACATAGAATCCCTGTTTTTTATTAACAGCACTGCGGTTAAGCACATCCTGGCTAAGGTGCATCACCCTTCTCCAGGCTGTTGTTTCATCACTTTCAGTAGAACTCCACCAGAATGCATCACTCCCCAGGCTATAAAAAGCACCGTCAGCAGAGCGGTTGCCACCGGGAAGGCCGCCAAAACCGTAATTATCGGTTCCGAATACATTAGTATGAGAGTTCCACCTTGGATGATCGGTTACAGCACATTCAATTCCAAGCGGAGAATTGATCTGTCTGCATGACTTGAGAGCCTTGCCTACAGTTGCACCTGCAAATTCAGCGCTATTTGCTACATAATCAAACAGTGTTGTCCACTGGGCGTCTGTTGCAACATCCCAGCCTGCGGGACAGATCCCCCTCGAATCAACTACCGCATACCAGTTGTACATTACACCATAAGCACTCATGTATATATTATCATGATTGTATACAGCATAAGCGCCGGATTCCAATGCACTCCATTCAGAGTTACCTGTGATATTTGGAATCGGATCTGAGTTATTATACTGAGCAGTCCTTAAGTTTTCAGCAAACCACTCCTGGTTTCCTATTACAACAGTTTTGTATTCATTACCCTGTGAATCGATTACAGATCCGAATTCAAGCTCAACAGCTACAAATGCTTCAGGATCGCTGTATGCAATCCCTTCATCAGTAATTGCATAGGCCCTGACATAATACATTAACCCTCCGGTTAAACCTGAAATTTCAGCCTCAAAGAAGCCAAGACCGTTGCCAAAGGATACCTTACTGTCATCAGTTGTAGGGTTCGGGTATATGTCATATACAACTCCTCGTTCGGCAATCTCATTACCTCCGTCAGATATAATATGTACTCCTATTTTCGCAGAGGCCTGTGTAACTTCTGACACATAAGTTATATTCAGGGTTGCCAAACCCGGACATGGCCCCCAGGTAGGCACCCCGTTACAAAAAGTAAGACGAGTTCCACTCTCGCCTGGAGCAACAGCAACCCAGTTACTGCCATCCCAATACCTCATTTCACCAATCTCGGCACCAGGTGTGACACCAATTTCATAGGGTGAATCGGCTGTTCCTATGCCGTTTACAATAACATCAGTCCCCGAAATTATGATTGTTTCAGAGCCATCTATCGGAGTTGTTATTGTTTCGGCTGTTTTTGCATGTAACGCATACGGAACAGTTAACAACTGGCTAACACCTGTTATAGTGTAGTTAGTATTACCTCCGGGATCGATCTCTGTTTTAATAAAATAGGGTCCATCGGACCAGTCGATGCTGGTGAATCCGGCTTCACCACCGATTTCAACAGAAACCATGCCGTTATCATTGGTGGTAGGGGTGAAAACTTCACTGTAAACAACTGTGCCAGTCTCGTCATTTCCGTATAGAATACTAATCTGCATACCAACTGCCAGATTAGTTATCAGATTGTTATCTGCATCTCTCACTATAGCCTGATAACTCAATAAATGAGGAACCTGGGCATATATGTTGAAAGTAAATAGAACCAATGACAGGATAGTAAAGATTCTTTTCATAGTCGTTTAATTTTTAAGGATTTTGTAGGTTATGAGTTCAGTCCTGCCTTCCAGAACTTTCAAAAAATAGATCCCTGAAGGGAACTTTACCATATTAAGCCTGGTTTCAGGTCCGGTAATCTGGCCATTTTCAAGAAGCCGTCCATTTGCATCCAGAAGATGGTAAGATAACATCATGTTGTCAAATTCTGCAATCCTTAATGTAAGAATATCTGCAGTGGGATTCGGAAAAACCGAACTTACAAACTGAATTCCGATTATTTCATCGATAGCGGTAACAATAGAAATCTCATAGGGTTGCTGAACTCCTTCAACAACTGTTCCTGTCTCTCCGGCAAATGTCGAAAAAAAGAGTTGCCCGACAGAGTAACTTATTGTACCACCACTCCCCGAACCAACCCCTCCGGCAGCTGGAATAACCTCCTGTGCAGCAAGTCCCGTTATCCACATTACAAGTAGCAATGCACAAATTTTGAATTTTTTGTACTTCATTTTACCTCCTTTTTAAAGTGACACCTGATTTTATTTATCCAGATTAAAATACTTCATCAACATTTTAACATATAACAAAAAAACTTATAAATAGTTGGGAACAGA
>SKND01000391.1 GCA_007120695.1 Bacteroidales bacterium
AGCCAGTCAAGCATGATCCTCTCGCCGACATGCGGCTCAGGGCCTCTCCAGTAAAAAACATGGGTATTGTAATGTTCGGCGACTTTCCTGTAAAATTCCAGTGTAAGTCCACCAATCACAGTCCGGTCACCATAATCACTGTGCGAAAGGCCTCCTGTAACCATTCCCCCAACATATCTGCCAGGCTCAACCAGCAATACCCTGCTGCCTTCCTCCGAGGCTGCAACTGCAGCCATTACGCCACTTGCCGTGGCTCCGTATACAAGAACATCGTAAGGGCCGGTATTTGCCTGCAAGGAAACAATGCAGGTTGCATAAATGAGTACTAAAAATTTTACCAGCATCATAATTTAAAATTAATTGTGCGGAGTATTTGCATATTCATTTTGATTATTCTGAGCAGCGTTCCAAAGTTTCATTGAAATATTTATCACAAAATCATTTGAGACCACGATTTCAGTAATTAAAGATAGTACTTTAGCTGAAAAGATTGTCAGGTAGCATGTTTAATGCCTCTATAGATGCAATTGACGCTGCTGCAGGCATGGCATATATACTTATTAAACTTTACCACTTTGCCTATTCCTATTACCCCGCTGACTGACTTTATGGGATTCATAAGTGAACTATCCGATAATCTCACACCGCAAAAGCCTTCGGGGAAAAAGCTGAATAACTTGTGCTGTTCATCCACATTCCAGTGGCAGTAACCCGGACTGTAACGGTTGGTAATTTTGAGGCCTTTTGACTCCATTTCATTCCGCAGACCCTCATGCAGAATATCCATTGCTCCTTCCACCAGGAGCGAACCAATAAGGTCGGCAACATATCCCTCAAGCAGGTTTCCTTGCCCCATCAACTCCTTTGACCGGCGACTGACTTCTTCCCCTGCCGTACAGATATATAATGCAATCAATTCCGATCCCTTCAGGTTATTAACTACCTGCTTGCCGGCAACGAATTCTGTGCCTTCATATACGAATTCCCCTTTCGGGGAAATAATGTCAATGTCCACCGATATTCTGAATCCCCCTCTAATGTTCGGATAGTTTTCCATTTCTTTCAGTTCCCTCTGAATTATTCCTTTGTAAGGTTCGGGAATATCATCCGGATCAATCCCCATCAGTCCGCAAATAACACTGCGATCAATATTTATATCTTCCGGCTTTATATTATTTATTTTCAAGTCCATTTCCTGGTGTATCTCTTATAATCAGTATTCTACAAGTAAACTATTTGCCAAAACCGGATTATCAATACATGCACTCACCCGACGGTCTCGGGATGGGCACTCCGGGAGAAACGGGTTCTCCAAAGTCCGGAGAACCGTTTTAATAACCCATGGATCATGCCCACTTGCCACAGGATTAACAAATTGGCACGGTTCTATTGTATCCTTGCTCCCGCTGCAACTATTTAGATTGAAAGCATACAGAATTACTAACGAAATAAAGAAAAAATCATTCCTCATGTGCACATAATACTATTCTATTATACAGTAACGCTAAAAAAATCAGCCACAATTATTTCTATCAAATATAAAACAACTATTTTCAGATCTCGTTGAAATTACCAGTTTAATAGTGGGGAAAACCATCAGAATAGATTAAACGGATTCATCCTGAATTCTCCTTCCGGAATGCTTTTTAAACAAATCCATCAAATGACGCACAGTCAGATTATCCCCAAATGCAATGATCTCAGAGGGACCTTCATATCCGCTTACCTGGCTGATATCACAATGTTCAAATACCGTCTGTACAGCCATTACATTTCCATTCTTAAGGTTGATAAATCCTTTTATCCTTGGTGACGACTCCTGCAGCTCTTTTATAAATGATGTCAATCCTTCCGGGGTAAACTTTTCATGAGCCCTCAGAACGCATGCATTAATGTCCGGTCGCCCCCCCGGCTTTCTGCCGCTATATACAGCGGCAGCCTTATGCGTAGTGCCGGGGATATTATTTCCCTCCCCGAAATTATTGCCCGGTGAGTGACCCTCAGAAGAACTCGCGACAGAAGTGACTCCGCCCGGATATTCTGACTGACAGTCAGTTGATCCGTAAACATTTTCTTGCGGGAAAATAAAACCTTTCAAATCTGTTTTGCACCAGGCTGTCTCAATTATACCCGCAAAAGGATTCAGGTTTCGGATCTCATCACTTAAAAAAGATCTGCTTCCCTTAAAAATATCTGATTTATTAACAATCACTGTATCTGCAATCATGATCTGATGCCTGAACCTTGGAAGCATTTTCATGCCCTTTTCAAAATTCGGGGCATCAACAATGGTTATAATATGCGCAAGACCAACCCTGTCTTTTAGACCCTCCCTGCCCAGGAGTTCAATTATATTTATGGGATCCGCAAGTCCGCTGGCCTCCAGGAATATCATATCAGGATTGTATTCCTTAATGACATTTTGAAGGGATTCCACGAAAGTGGCCATCAGGCAGACACAAAAAACTGATCCGTTATTGATCTCCACAAGTTTGAAACCGGATCCGGTAAGCTTTAGTTCGGTACCGTCAACTCCCTGTGCTGCAAACTCATTTTGAATAATGGCAATACGTTTGTCGCCGGAATACCTGGCAAGAACATCCTTTAAAAAAGTTGTCTTTCCGCTTCCCAGAAAACCCGTTACAAGGTAAAAAGGTATTACCTCTGATTTAACTTCTTTGACCATTCCGTCTAACGTTCAATCCAGTTTAATTGACTTCCATGGAAATTCAGGATTTCCTTCAATCCAGTTTAATTGACTTCCATGGAAATTCAGGATTTCCTTCAATCCAGTTTAATTGACTTCCATGGAAATTCACGATATCTTTCAAACCTTTGGAAACAGTAATCAATCATCCCTTCTTTGATTTCAGGTAATCGCCAATTTTTTCGCCCAGCTTTCCGACAGGAGGTATTTGTGAAATAAACTCCACATTGCCATCTATTACAATAGTAGGCAAATTCTTAACACCAAGACTTGCCATCATCTGAACTCCTTCCTTACTGGTTATTTTATGCTCCTTATATACGACTTTTTCCCCGAAAGGTTGAGCAGCCCTGGCAACAGCATCGACCATATACTGGCATGGAGCACATGAGGCTGAATCCAGTGTAACAATATCGATTATTACCTTATCACTGTTCCAGTGGTTGCTCAGATCAAGCTTTTCCACCTCCGAAACAGTCGCCGACGAAGCCCTTAGCTCTCCCTGCCGCATGTCATCATGAACCAGATGGGTAACTGCACTGATATTCTCCTGAGGTGTATCCATAGGAAGATCGCAGCCGGGAGCGAGTATAAAACCTTTTCTGCCACCCGTATCCATGCATTCCAGGGCTTCGCGCTGACTGTCTTCAGCATTTCCCATGAGCAGCACGGTAGTTAACCTCATATTGCCTCCAAAGCTTATATCGTTGGCCAGGGCAACATCGCGCACATAGTCCAGCGGGATATTCTCATCTATCGAAATATTGTCCGGCCTGCACCTGCACATCGCTTCAATGTTCTGCTTAGCGTTGCCGCAGACAAAAAAGGAGCTCAGGCTCTGCTTTTCGCGAATAAAAGTAAATATGTCAGATGCGTAGGGAGATACAAAAGTTTCAAAAGAGGCCGGATCGATCTGGCTTGTCATCGGATCAACCATGGCTACTACATTACAACCTGATTCAATAAACCCGCGGGCCATCATTTTGCCCACATCAGTGCAAAAACTCATTACCTTGTTTA
>SKND01000370.1 GCA_007120695.1 Bacteroidales bacterium
AGATAAAAAAATCGGCTCAGCCCGTGCTGATTGAGGCCGCCGATCTGAAGTCCGGACACATTAGGATAACCAACAGGTTTAACTTTACCAACCTCAGCGAGCTTGAGGCCACATGGAAGATTACCGATAACACGGGTGCTGAATTACGAATGGAGAGCCTTCAGATAGACCTGGAACCCGGTGGCATGGCTTATGTAAATATCCCACAGTCCCCCGCCGGTAATCAGATCCTGGAGATATCCTTCTCCCTTAAGGAAGACCACTTATGGGCGCCCCGGGGGCACGAAATAGCCTGGGAGCAGTTCAGGACGGAGCAGAACCTGGCATTACCGGCACCCGGAAGTGCCGGCACTGGTGTGGCCGATGTCCGGGAAAAAGATGATGTCATTATCGTGTCGGGAGCAAACTTCAGGTATGAGCTTGACAGGGAATCGGGTATTTTTAAATCAATGATCTTTAATGGTGAAAGCCTGATCAGTGAGGGCCCACGCTTCAATGTATGGCGCCCCCTGCTTGCCAATGATATCGATCCATGGGGCAACTGGCAGATAGTAAGCCCTTATCAGACACCGGGTTTCGGAGCAAGAATAAAAAACGAGTGGCTGACAATCGGAATTGATAATCTTTCCGCGGAAGCGGGTAATTACAACATCGGCAAGAATGACAAAGGTGATGTCACAATCAGTTTTATCCAGTACAACCATGCACGGATGAGGGCGACGGCATTCGAGAACAGGGTGATATATACCATCAATGGTTTCGGGGAGGTGACTATGAATGTGAAAACTATTCCTCACGGACCCATGCCAAATTATCTGCCCAAGAAGGGATTCCGATTTGAGATGCCGGTTGAATTCAACCGGATCGAGTGGTACGGAAGGGGGCCTTTCGAAACTTACCCGGACAGGAAAACAGGAGCAAAAATCGGGTTGTATAATTCTATGGTTGAAGATGAGTATGTGCCTTACCTTATACCCCAGGATCATGGAAACAAAACCGATGTTGAATGGGTCCTGCTGTCGAACGGTCAATCCGGGATATGGGTAGGCAGCACTGAAGCCTTTAACTTCAGCGTGCATAAATATTCGACCGGCAACCTGACCAGGGCGGTGTACCCGTTCCAGCTGGAGAGGGCCGGATTCAACACCCTGAATATTGACCACAGGGTCGGGGGGCTGGGCGACACATCCGATCTGCCAATGACCAAATACCAGGTCTTTCCGGAAGTAACGGAGGTGACTTACCTGATCCGGCCGGTCAACAATGCACGATAGAAGGATCTTCCCTTTAGTCACATAGGCGCTCACCGCATCCGGCCGGTTCTGCATTCAGATCCCACCTCATGATGAGGAAGTTCTGATTATGGATCTGTCGCTGGATGTTGGTGTTACGTTTTACTTTATTTAGGGTTATTCAGGGACTGTTGACTGTGTATTTTTTATGGTAGATGGAACTTCTGTGTTGAAAGCAAAAGCCAGCGCGCCAAGCTTTTCCCTGATGAGGCTTTCAACAATATTTCGCCCATTGGTTCTTTTGAGTCTGCCCTTTTGTAAAAACTTTGTATATTGCCATTTGTTAATGTTCGTTATAATATTGCTCTGGAGAAATACACTATAGTCAGGAGGGAGCCTTCTTTATCAGGTAATTAAGGATTACCGGGAAAATAATTTGATATATCAGGCAGTTTATATTTTTCACCAAAATCAATATTGAATGAAATTATCCCTGTTCATCCTGATGTTCACTGTATCTGTCCGCACCGCCTTTTCTCAACCAGGTTCCCACCAGGAACTGACACGTTACCTGATGAACCCTTCACTGACTGAAGAAAACCAGGTACCTCCGCATGTCCCGCTTGTTGTTTTTGATAATGATACTGATGCCCTTACCGGGGAATGGGACAGATCTCCTTATTTTAAATCGCTCGACGGCACGTGGAAGTTCAGATGGGACAGGAGCATCCTTGAAGCTCCCGGAAATTTTCATGAGCCTGCTTTCGACAGCAGAAACTGGGATAATATTACCGTGCCGGGAACATGGCAGATGCAGGGATATGGGTATAACCTTTACAGAAACCAGACCCTGGAGTTCAGTCCGTATGACCCCCCGAACGTTCCACTGGATTTCAATCCCACCGGTTCATATATCCGCACATTCGAAATTCCTTCCAACTGGGACGGGCGCAAGGTTTTCCTTCATTTCGAAGGGGTAAAGACTGCCTTCTGGGTATGGATAAACGGTAGCTATACTGGTTTTAACAAGGGGGCAATGACCTCTGCAGAATTCGATGTCACAAATTATCTGCAGCCGGGCTCCAATACAATAGCAGTAAAGGTGGTACGCTGGGCCGACGGAACCTACCTTGAAAACCAGGATATGTGGAAGTTCCATGGTATTTACCGGAGCGTATACCTGTTCTCAACGCCTGAGATACATGTGCGCGATTTTTTCATTACTACTGTATTTGATCAGAATTACAGGAATGCCACATTAAACATAGAAGCTGACATAATAAATTATTCAGAAGGGAGTCAACGGAATTTTAGCCTGGAAGCGGAACTTCATGATGCTGACAACAAAATGGTATCATCATTCTCCTCCCGCATTCCAACCATAGCGGCCGGGGCAGATGAAAGAATCAGCCTTTCTGAAGTAATACAAAATCCGGCACAATGGTCGGCCGAAAAGCCCAATCTCTACACCCTGATCCTGAAGCTCAATGATCCAGGGGGAAATACGCTCGAAATCCTGCAGCACAAGGCAGGATTCAGGCAGGTGGATATCATTGACGGGGTTCTTCTTGTAAACGGAACTCCCGTGAAGCTCAAGGGCGTGAACCGACATGAACACAGTCCATACAAGGGGCGGACAATGGACATGAAGGTGGTGGAAGAGGAGCTTAGACTAATGAAGCAATTAAATATCAACGCCGTACGCACCGCCCACTATCCGAACACGCCTGCTTTTTACCGGCTGACCGACAGGTATGGACTGTATGTTTGTGATGAAGTAAATGTCGAATGCCACCAGGGTGAAAACTGGCTGCCGAATGCACCCGGATGGGAAAAGGCGATGCTGGGCAGGATGGAGAAGTTTGTGATCAGGGACCGTAACCATCCAAGCGTGATAATATGGAGTACTGGTAATGAGTGCGGACTGGCTCCTGTTCACTGGGAAATGGCAGAACTTACAAGGGAGCTTGATCCCACAAGGTTTATTATGCACCAGAGCAATCGGCCCAATGGTGATGCCCCGTTTGCAGATATCTGCGGTACCAGGTATCCGCATCCTGCACGGCTGGCAGCCATTGCCGATACGACACAAAGGCCGGTTATTATGGGGGAATATTCCCATGCAATGGGTAATGCACTCGGGCATTTTGATGAGTACTGGGAAATTATATACAGTCACCCGCGCCTGCAGGGTGGTTTTATATGGGACTGGATGGATCAGGGTGTTCTCTTTGACCTGGTTGCCACTCCCGATAAATCGGAGTATGGCCAACAGGCAGTGCTTATGGGAAGGCCTGAAATAGTCAGTGGACATGACGGCGAACAAAGCAGGGCTGTCGCGTTTAGCGGACTGGATAATTTTATAGAGATCACACCCACCCCGGAACAGGATATCAAAAGCCAGCTGACACTTGAAACATGGATATACCCGCGGGGTTTTGTAAATCATAACAACCTTATCGGCAAGGGAAATGCAATTGACCTTGCCCAG
>SKND01000341.1 GCA_007120695.1 Bacteroidales bacterium
TAAAAATAATTAAAATTGCATTATCTGCTATTGTTAACCCGGAATAATAGCTAACCTGATTAATTCACAAATTTAGAAATATCCTTGAGCTTTTAAATTTTTTGGAAATTATTATTTGATACCAGGACGCTTAAATTCATCATGATTTGAATATTTATGCATTAATAAGGCTAAAACCAGCACTTTTTTCTAATCCGGAAACAGGAGATCCGCTGGGTGCTGAAGACCTGAACATTTCATGAATTCTTTCGTTTAGCGGTGAGAATATTTCGGTTATTATTGTTGTTTTCTATGCTGATTTCATTTTTTTGTCCGTTTATTTACAAGCCTGCAACATGGTACGCCTGCAAAAGGTGTTCCGGCAACTTTTTGATTGGTTTTTTATGTATCTGAAAAAAAGGGTTATACAGTTATTGGCCATTTGTTTCTTAAGCTTGTTGTCCATGCATGATAACTATGCTCAGGGGTTCTTTGTCAGAGGTACCGTTTTTGATGAAGTAACCGGAGAAACTCTTGTTGGAGCAAATGTTTTTGTACCCGATATACAGTATGGAGTAATAACTTCCAATAAAGGTGATTACGAGTTGCCATTACCGAAAGGAGAGTTCAGGGTGGTATTTTCTTTTATCGGATACAACAGCAGGGAAATAATTGTAGGCCCTGCAAGGGATACTGTTATTAATATAGGACTTGTAAGCTCTGCCGTTGCACTTGAAGAAGTAACCGTATCTGCCCTGGCGGCGGATAGAAATGTTGACCGGGCCGAAATGAGTTCCATTGCAGTTAGTATTGAGACAATCAGAAATATGCCTGCATTTCTTGGCGAGGTGGATGTTCTGCGTACCATACAGATGCTTCCCGGAGTTCAGTCTGCAGGCGATGGTAACACCGGTTTTTTCGTTCGTGGCGGAAATGCCGATCAAAACCTGGTTTTGTTTGATGATGCTGTGGTTTTTAATGCATCCCACCTTTTTAATTTTTTCTCGGTATTCAATCCAGATGCGGTGGATGATGTTAAGCTATACAAGGGAGGTATCCATCCGTCTTACGGAGGCAGATTATCGTCGGTTCTTGACATCGACATGAGAGGGGGTGATATGGAAAACTACAGGGTTACCGGAGGAGCAGGACTGATTTCCAGCCGTCTGAGTGCTGAAGGACCTATCCAGAAAGGAAGGAGCAGTTTCCTTGTTTCCGGAAGAAGGACTTATGCAGACCTGTTTCTGAGGTTTTCGCCGGATGAGAATCAGAGAGATGCCAGGTTGTTTTTTTATGATTTGAATGGCAAAATGAACTATGTGATAAACGATCGTAACCGTCTGTTCGTTTCAGGTTACTTTGGCCGCGACATCACGGCCTTCAAAGATCTTTTCGGGTTTGACTGGGGTAATGCTACTGCAAGTGCAAGATGGAACAGGATATTCTCCGACAGATTCTCAGGAAATATTTCGCTGCTTTACAGTAATTACCAGTTCAATATTAACGGAGATCTGGGTCCTGCATCTTTCAGATGGAATTCTGATATCAACAATATTAACCTTAAGACAGATTTTACATATTTGATCAACAACAATAACACCTTTTCCTTCGGGGTGCACTCCATCTACCATATGCTGGACCCTGGCGTGATAAGAGCATCTATTGAGGGAGCCTCTTTAACAACTATTGAGTTGTCGCAGGGAAATGCACTTGAGCATGGTGTTTACTTGAACAATGAACAGAGTTTGTTTGGTAACCGGCTGGTGATGGTTTACGGACTCAGGGGATCGGTTTTCCAGGTCATTGGTCCTGGAAAGCAATATGTCTTTGATAAATCAGGTCCTGTCAATTGGGAAGTAACAGATACGCTTTTCCTCGAAAGAGGGGAAATCTATGATACTTTCCGGGGACTGGAACCGAGATTGAGCTTAAGGGTTAATTTGGGCACAAACAGTTCCCTTAAGGCAGGCTATCACCGAATGATACAGTATATTCAGCAGGCTCAGAGTGCCCAGTCGGTTGCGCCCTATGATGTCTGGTACATGAGCAGCAACAATATACCGCCACAGGTGGCCGATCAGATTGCGATAGGGTACTTCCGCAATTTCAGGAATGACGAGATCGAAACTTCGGTTGAAATTTATTATAAGGACCTTACCAATATTTCAGATGTGATTGATAATGGAGATATTCTTGGGAATGAGTTCCTGGAAGGTCAGATGCGTGTTGGAAACGGGTGGTCATACGGGGCGGAGATGCTTGTGAGGAAGGATCAGGGACGGTTTACAGGTTTTGCCGGTTATACATGGTCGAGAACAAGAAGAAAGATTGATGGAATAAATAACGGTAAGGCCTACTATGCACCTAATGACAGGAGCCATGATCTTAGTCTGTCAGGTGGCTATGCCTTGTCTCCGGCAGTTACAGCTTCGCTTAATTTTGTATATTCCACCGGAAGGGCATTTACCCTGCCAGTTGGTAAGATGTATTTCCAGGGTGCATTTGCACCAATATATGCTGACAGGAATTCGAGCCGGTTGCCGGATTATCACCGCCTTGACCTCTCCGTTAACTATACGCCGGGGGGAGGAAGAGAGTCAGGAAGGTTCACAAGCAGTTGGAACTTCTCTGTTTTCAATATTTACGGCAGGGTTAACCCGATCTCTGTCTCTTTTGCCGAGAATGCTGAAAGCCCGGGAATACCCAGATCGTCATTTTTTTATGTGCCGGGTCCGATACCGGCAGTAACGTGGAACTTCAAATTTTGAATAAAGACATTATATGAACCGGGTAACAGTATATTTAATGATTTTTATTTTGCAGATGCTCACAATCTCCTGCGAAAAAGAGGTAGTGCTGGATCTTTCAGATCGCCAGGGTCTTTACTTTGTTGTTGAAGCAAATATTGACGATGTCAGCGCCAACCAGTGGATCAGGCTTAGCAGGTCCAGCTCATATTATGAGGTCAGCACCGGCAAACCGGTTAGTGATGCAATTGTTACAATTACCCGTGGCGGAGAAAATCATGTATTTACCGAGAGTCATGTAGATTCTCTTGCCGGTTACTATATTAACAGCACACTTGCAAACAGGCTCAGATATGGAACTTACCAGCTTACTGTGGAACATGAGGACAGGATCTACACTGCCGAAAGTGAATATAAACCGGTGCCGGACATTGACTCGGTTACCATTGACCTCAATTTTTTCTTTTCCTCAGGACTAACAAATGACACCCTCTACGATATTAACATCCACTTCAGAAATTTGCAGGGAGGAGGCTCATACTACCTGGTTGACCTGTATATTAACAGAAAGTTGCAGACCGGAAGACCTTCACAAAAAACAGTGATCAGCGATCAGGACCTGGAAGATTATGTCTCATATTCGGTGAAAACCATCAGCCAAAATGATCTTGATGACGGTGATATGCTTGGTTTGGCGTTACGAAGCATATCACGCGAGATGTACGAGTTTTACCAGGTATTCTTCTTCCAGACTGACCTTTCGGGGAACCCTTTTGCAGGAGCTCCGCCAGCCAACATTCCAACCAACCTGAGTGAAGGGGCAATAGGTTTCTTCCAGGTCTCGTCAGTGACCTCGGCTATGAAGGAATTCAAAAGTATTGGCGATTAAAAAGCAATTCAGCGGGAATTTTTCACAGTTCAAACTGTGTGATTTTCACGCAAAGTAAAACTTTCAGACTGGAAATGCTAATACTTATTTAGTATATTGCTTCACA
>SKND01000348.1 GCA_007120695.1 Bacteroidales bacterium
CAGGCCATCGGGGTAAACCTGATAAACGGATTTTTAAAACTTGATAATTGCCAGGTTATTGCAGTGAATGATGTTGATGCCTGGAGAATGGAACTTGCTGCAAAAACTGTAAACGATGCCTATTCGGAGCAAAAGGGCCAAAATTATTCAGGTGTTAAATCCTATGGCGATTATCGTGATCTTATTGCTAATAAGGATGTTGATGCAGTAATGGTATCAACCACAGATCACTGGCATGCGCCTCAGGGTATTGCAGCTGCTCTGGCAGGCAAGCATGTCTCCATGGAAAAAGCCCTGTCGGTTTGTTATTCTCACAGCAAGGCTCTTATTGAAGCTGTAAAAATGAAGGGGGTGGCAAACCGGCTTGATAGTGAATTCCGTTCACTTAAGCATTTCTGGAAGGCGGTAGAGGTGGTGCACAATGGATTAATAGGGGAACTGACTCATGTGGAGGTTGGCGTGCCTGCGGAGCTGACCGGCAGTGCCGTTGGCCCGCAGCCTGAAATGCCTGTACCTCCTGAATTGAATTATGATATGTGGCTGGGGCCTGCTTTCCCTGCACCATATACTTTGCACAGGGTTCATGATCCGGAGAAGATCAATACGCGGCCGGGCTGGCTCCGGATCAACGATTATTGTAACGGGATGATAACCAACTGGGGAGCCCATTTGTGCGATATAGCACTATGGGGAATGAAAAAGGAATACGAGCTTCCTGTAAAGGTGTCAGGATCAGGAACATTTTCGAAAGGATTATGGAACACCATTGAATCATTTGGAGTAGATTATGAATATGCTGACGGCTTAACCATGAGATATAGTATTGATAAGCCCTATACAAAATTTATCGGTCAGGACGGATGGGTAAGTGTTGGTTATCCCAACATACTGGAAGCAAGCAATCCGGACTTTATAAGTTTTGATTCTCCTTCAGGTAAAGTTGACTATTCCGGTACCCTGACGGACAAAGCCGATTTTATCCGGTCCATTGAGCAGGGCAATGATTCACTTCAGCCCCTGGAGGTTGGACACAATGTTTATTTTACCAATGTCATGGGATTGATTGCTATTGAGGTAGGCAGGGAGTTAAGGTGGGATAATAAAAATCAGCAATTCATTAATGATACTGCTGCAAACTCAATGCTGAGCAGACCTTTCAGGGAAAAATGGATAGACCGGGAAGTGGTGGACTGGATGAATAAGTATCAGGAGGTAAAACTGTCCTGACTAATATTTCGTCACTCAATAAAAACATGTTTATCATAATAATTCGTATCCGGATAGGTGTAAGGCATAAATTCTAAGTCTGAAGAATTCCATAACTCTATAAACATTTGCTTTTCTTTTCAACACTTTGATCTTATTGTTTAATAAACTTATATCAATGAAATATAATTATTTGTTAATTATCTTGATGTTTTCAGTTACCCTGTTCTATTCATGCAAAGAGGATAAGAGGGAACTGGACAATGTTTTTTATGCATTCAACAATTGCGTCAGGACCTTGCCCAATGCGCCTGAAGGATTTGAAGCGCAGGCTGCCCTTATTAAGGATCTCGGGTTTGATGGAATGGCAGGGCACGGAGAAGAAAACTATTTTGAATTACGGGCTGCTATGGATAAGGTGGATCTTGAAATGCCTGAGATCTACATACCAATACATATTATTGATGGAGAGATCTCCTGGCATGAAAGGCTGGAAGATGTCTTGACTGATTCAAAAGACAGGGAGTTGCTGGTTGCTTTGCATTTGCATGCCAGGGATTATGCTGGAACACAGGAAGAAGGCGACAGGATTTTTGCTGACGGAATACAAAAACTTGCAGATTTTGCAGCACCTTTAAATATCGGGATTGCTATTTATCCCCATGTAAATTTTTACTGCGAGACAGTGCAGCATGGAGTTGACCTTGCTAAGATGGTTAACAGGGACAATGTTGGAAGTATCTTTACTTTATGTCATTTTTTAAAAGTCGAAGGTGAAGAAGGGTGGCAGGAAAAGGTTATCAATGCCTTGCCCTGGTTTTTTGGGGTCGCGATTAATGGTGCTGATTCAGGCGATACAAAAAACATGGGGTGGGACAGGCTGATACGGCCTCTGGGCGAAGGTTCATTTGACACTTATGAGCTTGTCAGGTTATTAAAAGATAACGGTTATGACGGGAAATTCGGATTGCAATGCTACAATATAGATCAGGATTGTGAAATTGCCCTTCAAACGTCAATCGATACATGGAGGATCTACCAGGCAAGGTATAAAGATGTCAAATAGGTATTTCGAACTCAAAGTAAATGGAA
This sequence comes from Bacteroidales bacterium, assembly GCA_007120695.1. Lineage (GTDB taxonomy): Bacteria > Bacteroidota > Bacteroidia > Bacteroidales > PUMT01 > PXAP01. Next base: position 2,299 of record SKND01000348.1, read on the forward strand.
TGGAGGCAGGGCAATAGATACAAGTGAATTACTTACTTTTATAATAAATAAATTTACTGAAATGGACAACTCAAGAAGATCTTTCATTAAGAAATCTGCCTTCGGGATTGCAGGAGCTACTATTGGAGGTATAGGTATGACAGCCAGGAGTTATGGAAATATCATCGGTGCGAATGACAGGATCAATGTAGCCATTGTTGGTCTTGGGCGCAGATTGGGAGGGTTTATTGAACCAATTGCCAGAAAGGAGAGTAATGTGCAGCTTTTATATCTTTGCGATGTAATGGGAAGTCAGCGGACTAAAGCTGCCGAAAGGTTTTCCGGGATATTGGATTACATTCCTTCATTGGAGAGTGATGTGCGACGCATCTATGAGGACCAGAGAGTAGATGCCATAATTGACCTCACGCCTGATCACTGGCATGCTCCCGGAACCTGTTATGCCGTTAAAGCGGGGAAGCATGTATATGTTGAAAAACCCTGCAGTCACAATCCCCGCGAGGGAGAACTGCTGACAGAACTGCAGAGGAAATATGGCAAGGTAATACAAATGGGTAACCAGCAGGTCTCATCGCCTGAGACGATCGAAATAATTAATGAAATACACAGCGGGGTTATAGGAGTTCCATATAAAGCAATTGCATTTTACAGTAACGGGAGAGGTGAGGTGCCGGTTCCCGTGAAAGCCCCGGTGCCCGAAGGACTGGATTGGGATTTGTGGCAGGGTCCTGCTCCAAGGCAGGGGTATATGCATGACACCTGGGATTATAACTGGCACTGGTATGGCTGGACATGGGGAACGGCAGAGACAGGTAATAATGCGGTGCACGAACTTCACATAGCCCGCTGGGCATTGCAGGCTTCTTTCCCCGAAAGGGTTGATGTAGCTGCGGGTAAAAATCATTTTCCCGGAGATGGATGGACTATGTATGATACTATGGATGCCACCTTTAAGTTTCCTGGGAACAAGATCATTAAATGGGATGGCAAAAGCAGGAACAGGTATTTTACCTACGGCCATCACAGGGGGACTGTCATCTTCGGGTCTGAGGGAACGGTATTCGTAACCCTGAGCGAAGGAGGGGGGTACAGGCTTTTTGACCGCGGCGGTAACCTGGTAAGGGAACATTGGGCAGGGGATCAAAGGGGAGTAACTGAGCTGGATGAACAAGGTGACATGTCAACCAGGCATGTGGTGAACTTTTTTGATGGAATACGGGGTAAGGCATCACTCAGATCACCTATAGACGAGGGAGTTAAAAGTACTCATCTTTGCCATCTTGCAAACATAGCCTACAGAACAGGAAAGGGGTTTGATGTGAATTCCGTTAACGGACAGGCGCTTGATCGTGACGCTCTGCAACTTTGGAGTCGCGAATATGAGCCGGGTTGGGAACCAGTA
>SKND01000272.1 GCA_007120695.1 Bacteroidales bacterium
GGGAAAAATTCGGACCTGTACGATTTTGTGGCCGCTTCGAAGCGATTGGTCAGTACTATTGCAGTTGTCACTTCGAATCTTGTATCAATAGCATCTGACCGCATCTGTCTGGTGTCCGAACCGTTTGCCAGCAAACTTTTTGACCCTGAATGCTGGTTGAGGTAATCAATTGCCAGCCGTCTGCCTGCGGGCCGGAAGGAGATACTGTTCCTGAGTGATGAAGTCGCACTTATAAGTGATGTGTCTGCAATACCCGTCCCAAACGGGTTGATTATTGTAAAAAGGTCACTTTGGGTAGATTTTTGTGATGTCTGAAATGCGGTCTGTCCTGAAAACCGTGAAAATAGTTTTCTTAATCCTTCGCTGTCCTGCCATGATACCGGAGGCGCAATACGCACCGTCTGGTTTAGCTGGTTGGTCCGGGTTCTGATATAATCATCAGTGGGGATCATGATACGTATGTAATTCGCCTGATCGGAAAACCGGGCAGGCTCAAACTCATCAAGCTCCTTGATCCCGTTCTCATTATAGTCCGTCCACGTATGAGTACCCTGTCCCCGGGAGACCTCAATATACATAAACTCCTTTTTGGACTCCAGTCCCGATCCTGTTTCATAAAATCCGGTGCTCTCAACTGAACCGCCCAGAAACCTCAGCCTCGCCTCAAGCCTGCCGTTTAGTGAGTTCTCGGGGGTGACCGATAGCCCGCCTGCCTCACCCACCGGCTTGAACCTCCTGTGATGGACCGTGCCCGACAGCCTGTTACCCGGGCCAATTTCCGACCTGAACCCGGCTGAAAATTCACGTGCAAAGGATGTGTTTTCAAGATTTCCTTCCACGGGCAGCTTATCGTCCCTCTCCCTGTACGCCGAAAAAAAATGGAGTTTTGCTGTATCTGCATTTTCAAGGAATACCTCCCTTTGATGGAAAGCAAAGCTTGTAGCAGACATCAGTCCGCCGCTCTTTTCAACGATCCTGTTCTCTTCACCCTCACTCCGTATGCCCAGCCTTAAAAACCTGATTGATCTGGACACTTCGGCGAAATGTCTGAAAAATCCCGTGCCCGTAGTTTCGCTGCCGGAATCAAGGTAGCTCACCATCAGCTTGCCCTCAAAACCAGCAAGGCCGGCGGCGCCTTCAACCATATTGCGTAAACCTGCGTAATTGTCGCCTAACGTCAGATATTCGCCCCTGTACCTTATAAAATTATCTGCATGCCGGTTGTATCCGGCATGCCATCCGATTCTCTGTTCATCGTTCCTGCCATCTCCGTTACCGATGTTCCAGTCCCTTTCATGCTCCACCGGTCTGTATCTTTCCGCGGAAGCGAACTTCCTGTCAGAAAACTCATACTCCGCTCCACCGGCAAGGAAATGCCCTTCTCCAGTTAAGGGAATGGTTTTGTCAAGCCCAGCTTTGAATGCCAGACCTACGTTATCTTCATTATCAAGACTTGAAAAGGTGTTTAAATCATTATTGCTTATTGCAACCTCAAACGAAGCCGCACTGTTATCCGAAAGGGAGCTGCTGCCACCAAGGCTTACAACCTGTTGTTTTTTAGGTGTTACCAGGAGTGTGACAGGTTCATGACTTCCTGCGGGAACACCGTTAACAGGAGCTGTCCACCCGTAAACACGTCCGTTGGCCGATGTCGTTTCCGGTTTGTAGTTGCCGCGGTTCTCTCCCACATAAGAGAACCCCGGCCTGTAATGTGCCCTTTCGGGATCCACCGAGTGCCGGTAAATGGTGTAAGACGTGCCATTTACAACAGTATCGGTCTTTTCATAAAGAACCATGTCATTTCTGAATTCAACACTGTCAACTTTAGGGATCCATGCCTCATTAAGATTGTCGCCGATAGCCGACAGGAGCCGCTTCTCAACCTCTTCAAGGTCCTGCAGAAGAGGCTGGTTCCTTGCATCATGTTCTGAAAAGATATTTATAAAATAATCACCTCTTTCAGTCGATAAACCGGTTGTATTGGCTATCATAAACCTCGCATAATTCCTGTCAGAGTATTCAAATTCGACAACTATACGTTTGTCTCTTGTAACCGGCATATTGGGGGTGAAAGTTATCTCGGCAAGGTTATAATCAATTATATAGTGCCTGTCCACTCCCCGCTCCATCATCCGGCCGTCGACAAATACTCGTTCGCTTCCGGCCAGCACAATGATAAACAGTTCATTATTTGCACCCTTAAGTTTATAGGGACCCTGGTTACCCTCCACCCCCCTGAGGCTGTTACGGTGATAACGGCCTTTGGCAATGGCGGCACTCGAAGTGTTAGTCAGTCCCGTTACCCGACCATCCTCCGGTTCAATAACGGTTGAAAACTGTATGCCCTGCGCTTTTTTGTCAAGAGGCAGGAACATTCCGCCACCTCCCCTTACTTCAAAATCACCGGCCGTGAGACTGATATAGTCGTTAAAAAGCCGGATAAATATCTTGTCAAACTCATGGATCTGCTGTGAATACCCTTCCGGCTGCAGTGGTATGTTCTGATCAGATATGCTGGCAACAATATTCAGATTATCATCCAGCTTACCCGACAACTGCAGGTTCAGGTTTGAATTAACTATCACATCCTGGTTGTTGCCGAAAGTGATACCCCTGGAGATGCTTCCGCTCCGGTTTAGCGTCTCTTCTTTCCATATCTCGTCGCTTACAGGACGGTATGTATAACGATGCAGATCGTCAGAGCCCGGCTCCCTCTGGTAAGGGATTATCAGGGTAGTATCTTTTCTGCTCAGGCCCAGGGAGGGATCGGCAGTAAAGACCCTGTATCTGATGTGGAGGCTCTTTCCGTAATACGGGAATTTTTTATTGATGATAAGAAGGGAGTTAGAAGGGTCTGCCAGATATAGATCATTTGCAACATACTCCCTTTCGGGGAAGGTATGGATTACTAAGGTTCCCGGCACGATCATGAGACTGTCCAGTTTGATTGTGTCCCGGTCGGCAATAACAACCTTCTCCCTTATACCGGACAGGTTCTGCGAAGATTGAACGGATGGTTCCCGGGTATTGAGCCCTGCCTTTTCCTGCGGATTGCTGCCGGGTTGTTCCTGTGAATGGAGACCGTTCAGGATTGTTGATGGCTGACCCGGAGTCTCATACGAAGATTCACCGGATGGTTCCTGTGAAAAGAGGCCGGCCGGCAATATCAGGATCAATATTTTAACAATGAGCTCTTTCAAACAGGTGCGGCTTTGGGTAGTAGTAAGAACGAAAATAATAACAATTCGGTACATGCCGCAGCCAGCTAACATATAATCATACCATTGTTTAGTTAATCTTTGATACCCGCGTCCTTAGTTAACGCCACCTCCTCATGTGCTAGATATTCACGGTTTAGCAGATTTTTTACTTCAACTTGTAAGCCCCGGTACCCTGTTAAAGCCATATGGCACAAATACAGGTCGATGTAATATCCTGAATGGGCTTAGCCCGAATGGCAGGTGTGATTATTGTATAGTCCGCGCCCCCTGTTAAAACCAAATGGCACAAATATAGTTCCAGCCGAATGGCACAAATTCCGGGCGCGGTAATGAAACTATTTGAATAATTGCTATTCAAAAACTACCTTTACATCTGTTTCCTCTAAATATCTATAAATGCGAATAGTTTACAATATTTTCATCAATATATACTGTATTATCCTTTTTCTGGTGGCTCCCTTCAATAAAAAGGCTGCA
>SKND01000168.1 GCA_007120695.1 Bacteroidales bacterium
AAGATGATGATGTGGGGCGACATAGTTTCAAAGCATCCGGAAATAATACCACAAATACCTGATGATGTTGTACTGCTGGAATGGGGTTATGAACATATGCATCCCTATGAAACCAACTGCCGGCAATATGATGAAGCAGGATTAAATTACATGGTGTGTCCCGGAACAAGCTCGTGGACAACTATCACGGGGCGTACTGAAAACATGAAAGGCAATATTGCCAATGCAGTTGGTAACGGGATCAAATATAATGCAAAGGGCATGCTGCTAACCGACTGGGGAGATATGGGCCACTGGCAATACTGGCCTGTAAGCTACGCACCATTTGTTTACGGTGCAGCACTAAGCTGGAACTATGAAAGCAGGGATGACCTTCCACTGGCCACCTTCCTTAACAGGATGGTATTCCGCGACAGCGAGGGTATTATGGGCGACCTTGTGCTGGACATGGGAAGATATAATCAGTTTGAAGAGTTTTTGATGGTTAATATGACCACTACAAATATGGCATACATGTTTGGGATCAGGGATAAGGTTATGATTGATGCCATCTTTAAGAAACTCCAGGAAGGTTTGTTTGACCTGGTAGGGCATAATGATGAATTGACCAAACCTCTGAAAGAGATGTTTGATAATCCGGGCCCATACGATTACAGGTCCGTTATTGATTATACAGCCACGCTTGGGAATATGCTTGCCGAAACCAACATGAAAAGGCCTGACGCGTCTCTTATAATTGACGAATACTTAAATGCCGTAAGGATGATCCATCTGGGAGCGCGGACAAAAGAGTATATCATTTATAAAAGAGAGAGATCCGCCGCTGAAAATATTGAGACACTGGAACAGATGCATGAGTTGTGTACAACTGTAATTGAGGAGCACCAGAGGTTATGGCTTGCCCGGAACAGGGAGGGGGGACTGGAACGGAGCCTGGCTTCTTTCCGCGATCTTAACAGCCAGATAGAAAGCCAGATGGACCTGATGACCGGTAATGGTGTGTCCAGATTCCTGAGGATGACTGGAGAAAAAATAGCTGCGGCGGCAGCGGCTGTCTATATAGGATTGCAATAGACCGTAACCAAAGGACAACCTCCACTGAGGATTTCAATGGGCCGTTACCACAGGTTAATCTCCACTTAGGATTACTATAGGCCCTTACCATAAGATCAACCCTTAATCTTTTTCCATCCCCGCTGTGCAAAGTATTGCCCGGCACCTCACATAAACAGGATCGGGCAGGTTGATATGATAAGGTTGCTGTTAAAATAATCATTCAAACTAACTCAATAGTCGTTTTTTGGCTAAAAACTTGACTAACTAACTTATTAGTCTTATCTTTATTCAATAATCATTACCATGCAGTTTTATAAACTGATAAAACTTAAAAATTATGGTATCATCTGACTTTAACCTGAAAAGGAAGCCATTGCTGCTTCCGGTTCTGCCGCTGCTTGCCATTGTATTCTGGTTCTGCACTGAACAGGCACACGAGCAGATCACCGTGAAGGGAGAGGAGACAGCTTCAATACAAGTGCTCCCTGAAAATTCAATCCGGATAATGGGCCTGGTCTTCGGCGAGCAGGGGCCACTGGAGGATGCTAAGGTGGCTACGTCGGATAATTTTGCGGCGACTGTAACGGATCGGGAAGGTTACTTTGAAATTGATGTAGCTGAAGGTTCACAGCTCATCTTCTCATCGCACGGATATGCACCGCGGGAATGGAGGCGGCAAATTCGGGTAAGGGAAAACAATGCCCCATTGACTATCGGAGTCAGGCTTTACAGATAATTAACTTTTATTCAACTATTATCATTTTTGCCGGGTGACCAGGCTCACAGCAACAATTAACACCAAAGCGCCGGAAAAGGCGGGGATCAGCTCATAGATCCCGGTCTGCTCCTTGAACCAGAGGTACCAGCCTATACATATCAGCGAACCTCCGATCATACCGGCGGCAATTCCCTCCCTGGTAACCCCTTTCCAGAAGAGCGACATGATCAGTGCTGGTCCGAATGCAGCACCCAGTCCCCCCCACGCAAACAGCACAAGCCAGAACACAAGGTTCTCGGCCATGTAAGCCAGCACAAGTGCCAGTATCCCCGAAAGGATAACCACTGCCCTGCTCAGGTAGAGCTTGCGTTTTTCACTGATCACCCGCCTTTTGGCTATCACCTTTTCGTACAGGTCTCGCACGAATGTGGAGGCTACCACCAGGAGCTGCGAATCGGCTGTTGAGAGTATTGCGGCAAACACTCCTCCCACAAGCAGTCCGTAAAGCACCGGCCCGAAATAGCCCGATGACAGAACCAGGTAGATCATTTCAGGGTCGCCATCAGGCAACCGGCCTGTATCTGGCACAAGGATCCTGCCGACAAGTCCGATGCTTACCGCACCAATGCCCAGGATAATATTCCAGCATGTTCCAAAAATGGCCGAATATTTTAGCTGCACGGGGTCTTTGATTGACATGTACCTGATAACCATATGCGGCTGTCCCGGCGAACCGAGTCCGATTCCTATAAAACCAATGATCACACCGGTGCCCAGCGAGAAGAGATCAAGATGGGCCGGATTGAGCTGCAAAATCATTTCAACCAGCACTCCGATGCCCCCGATGTTAACCAGCCCGACAACCGGCAGAACCACCAGTCCGACAAGCATAATCAGTGCCCTGACCACATCGTTGTAGGCTACTGCAACATAGCCGCCAAGTACCATATAGACCATCACCAGCAGACCTGAAATTGCAAGGGCCAATATCAGCGACATATCCATGGCGGTAGAAAGGGACTTTGCACCTGCGTTAAACTGTGCCGCCACATACGCGGTAATAAAAACAGCAATAATTACCACACCTGTAATGCGAAGCAACCCGGCTTTATCATTGAACCTCGATTCAAAATAATCGAGCAGGGTAATTGAATCATATTTTTGCGATTCATTGCGAAGCCGCCGTCCCAGGTATATGAACTGCCATGCCTCTACCATAGTATAGCCTGCTATGGCCCAGATAGCACCGACACCCGAAACATAGGCCATCCCGCTCACCCCGAGCACCAGCCATGATGAACGGCCGGAAGAAACGGCCGAAAGTCCGACAACGAAAGCGCCCATAGCCCTGCCGCCAATGAAAAAGTCTGACTGGCTGCGCGTGCGCATCATAGCCAGGAGCCCTACAGCAACCGGTATTAACAACGTAATTATAAAAATTGTGAGCGCCAGCGGATCACTCAGCTTATCATAAATATCTTCAGCCATAATATACTTTTTTGTTTATCGTATCACTACCTGACTGGCAAATTATGAAATATGCAAATCTTTTCCAAGAATAAGTCAAAATGGCCATGAAATCAGGCTTTTAAGGGGCTGACTATTTTTTTAGGCATTTTTTCATTAAAATATTTGCGTGACTAAAATAATAGTCATATGTTTGCTTTATGAAAAAAAATATTCAACTAACCAGGGCCGAGGAAGAGGTGATGCAGATCCTCTGGGATTTGGGGAGTGGACTGGTACGGGATATACGCGAACGGTTCGGCAACCCCAAACCGGCCAGGAATACAGTATCGACAGTGATCAGGATCCTTGAAAAAAAGGGCTTTGTGGGACATGAATCCCTGGGCAATGTGCACCGCTACTACCCGCTGGTGGATAAAAACGAATACTCAA